>CAIYOZ010000259.1 GCA_903927945.1 uncultured Bacteroidales bacterium
CCACCCCAATTGGTTTGAATTCCTTCACCTCTATGCTTTTAAATACGTATTCTACGGCATCATATTCCTCCTGTGGGTACTCTGGGAAGAACGCTTTGTTGAAAAGGATACTTTCATAGCGAAGGAATCCGTTTAAGCAAAATCCACAAACAATCTTTCAGTCCTTTTTCGTGCAGGTTTTAAGCATTCAAAAAAAACGAAATATATTCTGGGTATACTGAAAACAATTTGTATATTTGCGTATTATTATAATTACACTTATAACTATTCGTGTATTTATCATGCATTATAATCGTAACTTAAATTATGAACCTTTGCTGCCGCACGATTTATATCGTGTGGCATGTGCTAAATTAATATTACGTATCTAATAACCCTTTACGTATCATTTTATCTATTCTACTTTACTTTACTTTATTCTTTAACTCCCACACGATACAATCGTGCGGGAGCGGGGGAAGATCGCAGGATTATAAGTCAACTGGCATACAGCTCCCGGATCAATGGGCGTTATCTCCGAAATATGGGTAAAATAATCCGCCTGCAACTTCTGCCCGGCAGCATCGTACTTGTTGATAATCTGGTTTCCGTTCTTAAACTGAATTGTGTCCGGCAAATTTAGCAAATTATATTTAATAGTCACAATATCGCGGTCTAAATCTTCAGTCATATTTCCGTTGGCATCATATTTAAACTCTATATCCTCATTGGCCTTGTTATTATACTCTTTTACATTGTATAGATTCTGTGAACCAACCCTGTCATCCACCTTCTTCAGTTGGTTGCCATTGTAAGTTAATGTCAGGTCATCAATGGGAGCTGTAATTCCCATCCTGGTTAAAGTGGATATATTCCCCATCTTGTCGTAAACGAAAGATTCGAAATATGCCCCGTTGGTGCACTGATTATTAGTGCCATAAGTAGTTGCCGATGTCAACCGGTTGAGATCATCATAACTATAGCCGTATTTGTTAGTTCCTCCCTGATAAGTCCATGTGCTGAAAGCAATATTCCCATTGTAACACGGGGTGTTTAGTATACCTTGCGGTACGGCATTATAATATAAATTCTCTACAAATGTTCCGCTTTGTATCCGGGTTGTCCAGTTGCGGATATTGTATTCATTTTGCTCGGTATCTCTCCCTTGATGGCGTTTCTTTTCTTTCAGGCGTCCCAACTCATCATAGGCATTTGAAGTCAGTGTGATGGTATCAGACCCGTTCAGGCTATAGGTGGTGGTAAGCAACCGCAGGGCATGGTCGTACGTATAGGCATACAACTCGGTAAAAGGTATACTAAGTGTTGTAGCGTTGCTATGCGCTTTAAATGATTTGAGTAACTGGCCTGTAAATTTTAAATCGCTAAAAAAGAAAATGACAAGTATACACCAGCCATTTTCTTTTCAGATTTTATAATTGATTATTGATCTTCCAAGCTTTTATTTTCCAGCTCCAAGTTAGATACCTTACCTTTTATCCTAAAAGAAATTTCGCCTATTTTTTTCCCAAGAGTTGTTTCTGTTAGTGTTGATTCTCGTATTATAAAATGAAATGATTTAGACTTAGGTATTAGTTTTATATCTGCAACTAAATTACTATCATTTGCCAATCCAAAACATGAAAAATTATCATTCGCAATAACCCAGTTGCTAGTATAACCCTTCAAAGAATTTCTTAATCTTGCACAAATTGTATAGCCGCTATCTTTTAATATTTCGGCTTTTACATGATAAATTGTCCCGCCATATAACCATGGATATTCAATCCACATTTCATTAAAGGATAATGAAAGTGTATCATTAACTTTATATGGGTTAATATCTGTTGACAGTTCACATATAAATGAACCATTTTTTTTTGACTCATTTATAGTTTCGGATACACCAGGGTGACCCGCAAGTGTATAACAACCACAAAAACAAATAGATATTATTATACAAATTAATAAACGATGAAATTCCCTTGTCTTCATATTATTTTAAATATTACCATGTTTTCATATCTTGCCATACTTTATCAAATGAACTTAATTGACTTCCTGTTGGACTTGGAGCAGATAGATCTGGTTTACCAGAATTATCTGAATTATCAGAGTTATTATTATTTGATTGATTTTTTGATTGATTATCTGCTTGATCATCATTGGCATCATCCCAATATGAATCAAAACCACCGCTATTTTTATTTATTTCTTCTGATATATCTGTTCCATTATTTCCATTAACAATATTTTCATATCGCTCATTTGGTATCCAATCTGACCCGCCATCATAAAGGCCCCCAGCTCTCAAAGCATCAGAAACAACATCAATACAACTTGCACCGATGAGTTTATAATCTTTGCTAACCTGTTTTGATGCAGCTGCTTTCATGCTATTATCCTTACTGGATTTTATTCTATATGCAGAGGTATATTCAAAATTTCCTTTGCCATCATTATTATGATAAGAATTTGCAAAATCGTATAATGTCTTGAAAGTATTATTTCCATTTTCATTATTTCCTTTATTATTTCTTCCCCACAAACCAGAATGATCAAGTGTTCCGTTTTTAGAATATAATGTCCATCCATTTTTTTCATTACCTATTAATACAGCAGCATGACCAGCTCCATGTGCTCCTTCAGGATTTTTAAGAATGATTATATCCCGACCATCAATATCAATTCTATTTATTGGATTTCCTGCACAATATGAATAAGGACTAATACTATAGTATTTCTCAGCGTGTGGGTCAATACTTGTAAACCTCCCACTAGCCGCATAATATCCTCTTGCCCCATAATCATACGTATCCAACCCACTCATTTCAATAAACTCCTTGCCATTATATTTCCGGGCTTGTAAGCTTGGGTTATCATTCGTATTTGAAGCCCACGGCAAACCGCTTGGGTAATATTGCGTTAGTTGAAGGGTACTGTCAGGCATGGAAACCTTAGTACTCGTTGTATACGCTGCACTCCATACTTCACGGTTATTACCCAAATGATCCTTCCGGTAATAATAGTATATCGGTGGTGCAGGTGGAACATTCAGGTTACTTACATATCCTTCGGAATTATAAATCTTATCAATCACGAAAGGAGTTGCCGAATGATTAAACCCTGAGTATTCCTTATTGTCAACATAAATCGTCGAACTCAAGTTGAAGATCGCAAGGTTGTTGGTCAACTGGCATATTGCTCCCGGATCAATGGGTGTTATCTCCGAAATATGGGTATAATAATCCGCCTGCAGTTTCTGTCCGGCAGCATCGTACTTGTTAATAATCTGATTTCCGTTCTTAAACTGAATAGTATCCGGCAAATTTAGTAAATTATATTTAATAGTTACAATATCGCGGTCTAAATCTTCAACCATATTCCCGTTGACATCGTATTTAAACTCTGTATCGAGGTTAGCTTTGTTATTATATTCTTTTACATTGTATAGATTCTGTGAACTAAACCTGTCATCCACTTTCTTTAGTTGGTTTCCATTGTAGGACAGTGTCAATTCATCAATTGGACCCGTAGCTCCTATGCGTCCCAGGTAGGTAATGTTCCCCATCTTGTCGTAAACGAACGATTCGGTATTCCAGGGGTTCGGCATGTTATAATTATCGTACGAAGTATTAGCCGTTAACCTGTTTAGGTCATCATACGTATAGCCGTATTTGTTAGTACCTCCAAGGTAAGTCCATGTGCTGAAAGCAATATTCCCATTGAAACATGGGGTGTTCAGTATACCTTGCGGCAACGCATTATAGTATAAATTCTCAATAAATGAACCGTTTTTTAGCATGGTGGCCCAGTTGCGGATATTGTAAGCATAGGTCAGCGTATCGGTGTTGTTATGCCTTAGCTTGGTGGTCATACGTCCCAGTTCGTCATACGAATTATTCTGCAACAACACGGGTGTACCGCCATTATATGTGTAAGTAGTTGTTAACAGCCGTTCGGCATTATCATATGTATGGGCATATACTTCGGTCAATAGCGGTTGCACATTGGTCGTATGTTCTTTCCGGCTGGAAAGCATCTTGCCGATGAAGTCATAATGGTTATACACGTTGTCGTAACCGCCCAGATGGTTCGAGGCACGGGTTTGCACTACCCGTCCCTTGTCATCATAATAATCCACGGTAGTCAGGTAATTGGTCCCCACTTTATCCAGTATATAGGCAAGTGTTCCGGTAAGCAACCCATTGGCACTGGCGAACTGTTTGTCATAGCCTTGTTGTTCCTGATTGCTATCATATACCAGATTCGTTTTGTCATTGTTATTTGGTAATCGTCCAATGAAATCATACGAATCGTAATAATTAACAGTTAGTGGTATCGCATCGGCAAAGTATTGTGTAGAATATCCTGTTCCATTGGTGTAGTTTTCGGTGATGAGTTGGGTGCTGTAGTCCGTCCCCAGTGATTGTACGGTTTTAAGGCTATCAATGTAGGTTGTGCCTGTAAAAATCACCCGTCCAAAAGCATCGTACTTGGTAACGGTCCATTGTTTTTTATTGTTTTGGTTTTTTGTCTGTTGGTTTCCATCCTGTGATAGGATTAAACGTTTGGCTAAATCATATACCAGGTTAATAGGGTCACATCCTGGCAGGCGTTTTATGATATTGTTTCCTCTTGTGTCGTATTTATAGAGATAGGCGTATTGTTTCAGGACAGGTTCATCATCATTGAATGTGCTACCTGTCAATGCATCGGCTGCAAGGGGTGGTAAAACGTAAGAGAGTTGTCCCAAGTCATCATAGACGTAATAGGTTTGAACACGCTCACCACTGCTTTGTTTCATCACTACTTGTCCCAATTTATCTTTATATTCACTAACCCTTTTCCCGTCTTCGTCAGTAGTTTGAGTTACAAACAATGTTCCGGCATTATAATTGGCACCCTTGGCCAATTGGTTACTGCTGTTTACAAAATAATAAGCTATCGTGCCATCATTGGTTTGATAGTCCACAGTTGTTGAATGACCATCCCATGTTTGACCCGCACCCCTTTGGCCCAATACACGGTTCATGGGAGATGATTCTAACAGGGTTTCAACAAATGGAACGGAATCCGAAGCATACAAATTGTTCGTTGAGTTTGTTAATATCCCGGCATCAACATATTGTCCAAAATTACCCCCCACGGCGGTGGACAACCATTTCTTCCAATCTCGTCCAAAACCATCGTATTGTGTCCATGATACCAGGTCGGCCCCGGTAGGTGTTACCCCCATTGCCACGGTTTGCGAAGGTCGGCCAAGCCCATCGAAATACTGAACGGAAGTCAAAGTGGGCGAATCATCTGAAGGCAACAAATAAGTGGATGTCTTAACGTAGTTCTGACCGGTACTGGGACCGGTGGATATGGAACTGCCGGCTGCTATAGGGATTAGCGGATAAACGCTGTTAGATACCCCAATTCGGGCATCAAAACTACCACTCGAGCCCACGGCATGAAAACCGGGTTTCAAGATCACCTGTTGCGTAGCGGTAACGTTGACTGCAATGGCAGGTGTCTGTTTTTCCAACACGATAATTCCCTGGGCCGAAACAACCTGGGCAGCCCCAATAATTGCCATCAATCCAAGTAGATTTCTGATTATTTTTAAGAGTGAAATGATGATAGGCTTCATATATTGATTTTAATTTCAGATTATTAAAGATGAATTCATTGAAACTCTATTGTACAACAATAATTTTGGATACTGTTAAATAGGTACCTGTGGTAGTGTCAAGAATTGTACACTGGATTTTCATTGAGCCTGCCTCGGTATTATGAAATACAAATTGTAGTGCTGATCCTGTTGATGTTGATTGTAAAACATTACCCGGAAGATTATTCTCAATCAGTTGCCAACTCATAATTAAATAGTTTCCGGAACCGCCGTTAATACTGACATAAGCTGTACCTGTACTACAACCGGTACATCCCACCCTTGCATCCGATGGATAAGTATCTCTATCAGTTGTTACAATTGCTACCATAAGAGCATAAATAGAGGTTATCGATTTAGTGACCGTCATTGTTTGATTCGTCATATAATCAATTACGATACATTTCAAAGTATAGGTATCTATTTGATTGCAAGTGAAATTGAATTGAGATGTTCCGCTGTCGTTTTGCATAATACTACCTGCACTGTTTATCAGTTCCCAACTATATCCAAAATTACCAGAGCCTCCTTTAACAGTGATCGTTGCATCATCATCCACCTTATAATAGGTATTTCCATTTTTATTTATTACAGCCGATAGTGACATATAGCTTCCTGTATCAGATGTTCCGGCATTTTGATAAGCATATTTATAGGTGCTTATAATATTACTATTATCATCTCGTATCATTGCTAATCGGTTTGAAGAGTCATATATAAATCTGGTGATTATACCGCGTGGGTCATTCTTTGAAGACATACCCACCATAGGATTATAAGTATATGAAGTTACCTGGGCATTTGGCAATTTAGAACGTAAAGCATCCACTTTGCTTATATCAGGTGAATAGCTTTTGCTTAAATCATTAATATTAAAACCTAAATTATTTACTACAACATCATAAGTAGCATTTATAATTTTCGCTATTGGATATTGATAGTTGTAACTCCAAAGAAACGAAGTACTCATTCCTTCTTTGTTTTTTACTTCTGTTATATTTGACATTGAATCATAAATATATGATAGTGATGGGGATTTTTCATACCTCCCATCAATGATGTTTTGGGTGTATGTAGGTGTAGAATACCTGTAAAAACTTGAAAGTGGTGTAGAAGTCTCCAGGGAGTAAACAGAATCAGGCAAATAATCATTAACCCCATGTTGACCATAAAAAATAAATTTACCATCGATCACATTTTTGTTTTTATAAGTAAGAATCTCAATGGGTGAATTAATGAAATGAGAAGTTAGCATATTCATGCAATTCGTAGACAATGCATCAGAAATTGCACGTGACCCAACAGCACTGCTTCGTCCAGGTGCGGGAGCGGTATATTGTCCGGCTATGTGAAATGGATATGTATATACGGTAGTTAAAGTATCACCATGACTGTTTTTGTTAATTTTATTAACTACAATTGGATAATTGCTGTCATAAGAAAAACTATTTTCATTGACTATTGAATCTGAATTATTGTAAGTAATTTCCTTTTTATCACCCAACAGCATGGAATATGTGTATATTCTATTGGCAGTACCTTCATAGTAATAAAGAGCTAAAGTTGGACAAACAGAAACTGTTTTTCCCGAAATGCTTCTAATATGGGGTGTACTGGTTTTCACATAATTATTTAATTCCTTATATTTGCATACCCCTGTAGCATCATATATTTCTTTCGATAATAAGTTTCCACGTTCTTGTGATTTTGAGTTATAAGGTTGATAAGGAGTTATGCTCAATTGTAAAGCATTATCAAATTTTTCGTCCAAATACCCATTATCAAAATTTGAATACCGGTAACGGGTGAAACTTCCATCTGATAGTTTTTCCACCACTTCCGAATATCCTATATGGCTACCCATACTATTTGTACACATGGGAAGAGCAGATTGAGTTGAAAATATTGATTTATTTACTATTAAATCACCTATTACTTTTGGATAAAGTCCACTTCCACACATACAATTCTGATTTAGGTTCTTCACTTGATAGTTATTAAATAAATACTGAATCTGACCTCCCAAAACACCACTCGACGTTCCGGTTTGATTTGATAATGAATAGTTTTTTACATAAATATATTCTTTTACAACAGGATTCTGTCCGTTTTTAGGGTCATTGATGATCTTTTTTATTCTTAATCCCCCTGTTATTTTATTTCCGCCCACAAGGCTGTCCCCTAACCATCTATTTATTTTTAATTGACGGCTATATTGATTTGATTCATATATAAATGAAGTGTTGCCTCCGGTTGGATAGGTTATTTTATATAAACTTCCATATTTCATCACTGTTGAATCTGGTTCCCTATA
>CAIYOZ010000260.1 GCA_903927945.1 uncultured Bacteroidales bacterium
AAATACATTCAGGGATTATGAAATATATTAAAATGAGTATTCAGTTATTATTAGTGGGTATGGTCCTGTTAAGTTCATGTGCACCGGTAAAGGATATTGCCTATTTTCAGAAAACAGACACTCCTTTAAAAACTCAGAAGTTTGCAAACGGGCTGTATGATGCACATATAAAACCGAAGGATATGCTGAGCATTACAGTTGTGACTACACAACCCGAAGCGTCGATGATTTATAATCTACTGGTACCTACTGTTGGAGAAGGAGCCAATCAGAATGCACTGTTCCAACAACCTACCTTGCAAACCTATCTGGTGGACAATGATGGGAGTATTGATTTTCCAGTTTTTGGTAAGATACCTGTGGTTGGACTTACTCGAAAAGGATTGGAAACTGTGCTTATGGAAAAGTTATCCTCTGCTTTTAGTAAAGAGACACCGATTGTGACGATTCGATTTGTGAATTATTCAGTGAATATCCTGGGTGAAGTATCAAAACCGGGGAAATATGATACTGCTAATGAAAGGCTGACTATTTTTGAAGGGCTTGCTTTAGCCGGCGACATGACTATTTACGGTCGACGGGACAATGTAAAGGTATTGCGTGAAAATCCCAATGGATCAAAGGATTATATTACGGTTAACCTGAATGATAAGAATGTGATTTATTCTCCGGCCTATTACCTGGAGCAAAACGATGTGATTTATGTGGAACCCAATAAATCGAGGTCCAGGTCGTCAAATTACGGAACAGCAGAAACCTTTGCCATATCGTCATTGTCGGTGTTATTAACGCTGACCAGTTTAATTTTTACAGTTTTCAGTATAAAAATAAAATTCTAAAAACCAGAGTTTACTACTGATAAATGGAAGCCAGCTTATTGGAAATTAATAATTTAATGTTAACTAATTATGAATAACTACTCAGAATTTGAAGAAGAAAACGGAAAGCAAATTGATTTCCGCAGTCTTTTTTTCAACTATATATCCTACTGGAAATGGATTATTTTTTCTCTTATTTTTTGTATGGTAATTGCCGAAGTATATTTAAGAACGACACTTCCCACCTACGAAGCCACCACTTCCATTTTATTGAAGGATGATCAGAAAGGTGGAGGAACACCCGAACTAAATGCATTCAAGGAGATGGGGCTGCTTAATGTGAAGAACAATGTGGACAATGAGCTGGAGATTCTAAAAACATCGACTCTTATGGCGCAGGTGGTACGAGAGTTGGGAACATATACCGGTTACACAAAGATTGGAAGTATCCTGCTTTTTGATGGATCATATCATGGATTTGGAAAAATCAGGACTTTTAAAGATAAAGTCATCTACGGATCGGAATGTCCCATCCTGATAAGCTTACCGAAAGAGGTACTGGATACTATGATCACGCCTGTCAAATTCAATGTCATCGTTCATCCGAACGGAGTTTATGAATTTACTGGCAAATTCAAGAAAAAACAGTACGCCGTGAATGCCTCTATTTCGGACAACCAGGTAATCCTCCCATCCGGAAAGATATTAATTAAAAGGGGCAATTTCAGGCCGGCCGATGATATGGAGATTGAAATTGGCCTCTATAGCCCTACGCAATGTGCGGAGGCAATACTTGGGCAGTTAAAAATGGACTTGACTTCAAAGACAACCTCGGTGGTGAATGTAGCGTTCAAAACCCCGAACGTACAGCTAGGTAAGGATTTTCTGAAAAAGCTGATAGAAGTATACAACCGGGTAGACCTAGAGGATCAAATGGCGATGGGCAATAAAACAGCCCAGTTTATTGACGACCGGCTTATGACCCTGACCCGTGAGCTTGGAGATGTGGAAACACAGGTGGAAACTTACAAACAAGCCAAGGGACTGACCGATATCAAATCGGAGTCGGATATGTATGTACAACAAACCGGCAATATTTCACAAAAAAGGCTCGATGTAGAGACACAACTCGGCATCATATCCGACCTGGATGATTATATGCAGAAAAAGGAGAACCGCTACCAGTTAATTCCGGTAAGTTCGGGAACTAACAGTACAGCGCTGGTTGAATTAATTAACAATTACAACAAGTTACTGTTGCAACGGAACCGGCTTTCGCGAATTGCCTCCAACAGTAACCAGGCCATGATTGATTTGACCTCTCAGATTGAATCCATGTTTGGTACGGTTCAGTCCAGTGTGCGGAATGAAAAACGCAACTGGCAAATCGCCCAGCGTGACCTGTCGGCTAAAAATAATGAGAATGCCGCCCATATCCGGGCGATGCCGCGTCAGGAAAAAGAATTCACTGAAATTAAACGTCAACAGGGAGTCAAGGAAGCCCTTTTCCTTTACTTGTTGCAGAAAAAGGAGGAAAAGTACCTGAACACCTCCATAGTGGCACCACTGGCCAAAATAATCGACGAGGCGCGTAGTAATGGCATACCGGTCAGCCCCAAAAAGATGTTGATTCTTCTATTAGCGATGTTCTTTGGTTTGCTCATCCCAATGGTTGGAATCAAGATACGTGAATTATTGCGATATCAGATTGAGACAAAGAAAGAACTGGAGGAATTAACCGTTGTTCCGGTATTGGGTGAAATTCCGAAAAATAAGGAGGCGAACAATGTAATCATCCGGGAAAACAGTACCGATAGCTTTACGGAGCTGGTACGGTTGTTACGGACGAACCTGCTCTTTGTGCTGGACAGTCCCGAAAAAAAGGTTATTAATGTTGTTTCCAGTATTGGAGGTGAAGGGAAAACATTGGTGAGTATAAACCTGGCCATCAGTTTGGCTCTTCTTGACAAAAAGGTACTCTTAATAGGCATGGATATCCGGAAACCCATGCTGGACAATTATCTGGGTATGGACAACAAGACTGGTATCACCATGTTCCTTTCAGGGCATATGAAACAACATGAACTGATCAGGCCTTCGGGAGTGCATCCTGATTTATATATTATCACAGCAGGTCCCAAGCCTCCAAATCCCAGTGAATTACTGGCAAAACCAACGTTGGACATATTGATAACCGACCTGCGTAAACAGTTTGATTATATTATCATCGATACAGCACCGTTGGGAGTTGTATCCGATAGCTTTTCGCTGAACCGGTTAGCGGATATGAATCTGTATGTAGTCAGGGCTGACTTTACACCCAAGAAAAACATAGAAGAAGCAGCTAATCTCTTTGTTAACAACAAACTAAAAAACATGTATTTTGTCCTAAATGACACTGATATCAGAAAGAATACCTATCAATATGGGTATGGTAAGCAATATGGATATGGATATGAAAATGAAAAAAAGAAATAAGTTAAGAACATTTTATAAATATGATTTACGCAAAATATTTCCCGAAAAATATCTTATTATATATTTCAAACTTCTTTAGCAAAGGACATCCCCGGAGTCTGGCAGCAAAAAAAAATATCGTTGCTTCATTCGCTATCAAAGCGTTTAGTATTGCCATCAGTATTGTCTTAGTTCCTTTAACAATATCCTACATTAACCCATCACGGTATGGAATATGGCTTACATTAAGTTCAATTGTAGGGTGGTTAAGTTTTTTTGATATAGGATTTGGCAATGGTTTACGTAACAAGTTTACAGAGGCGCTGGCTGAGAAACAAGAAGAGCTGGCGAGAATATATGTCAGCACTACTTATGCGATTCTTAGTATCATAATTGGAATTGTATTGCTTGTTTTCTTTTGCATAAATTCATTTATTAACTGGTCCAATGTATTAAATTCGACGCCGGCGATGGCAGGTGAGCTTAGTATTCTGGCAGTCATAGTTTTCACTTTCTTTTGCCTAAGATTTATTTTCCAATTATTGGCAACCGTTTTAACTGCCAATCAAGAGCCGGCCAAGGCATCTTTGCTTGAATTGTTGGGAAGTTTGTTCTCACTGATCATGATATTTATTCTTACAAAAACGACCAAAGGTAATTTGGTCTATCTGGGTACGGTATTGAGTATCACTCCCGTATTGATACTATTTCTTTCAAGCTTATGGTTCTAT
>CAIYOZ010000261.1 GCA_903927945.1 uncultured Bacteroidales bacterium
CTACTTCTCTAAACGGTAAAAAAGTGAAAAATAATATCTTACACAACAAAAAAATTATGATTTTATATTTTTAGTAAAAAACTCCAACATCATTCTTAGTCATATCAAGTAATAGCTTCTTATTGATATTCCTCCATCGGAAAAAAGGGATTACAAGATGTTGCATTAAATAAGTGACGTTAATTGTTCCGGATACTAAACTTCAAAGAAATATCAATTTATTATCATTGATAAAATAAACTTTTAAAAAAATATAGTACATTTGTTTGATTGAACATTACGATGTGAAAAAATAATAGTTTAGGAACAACAAGACTGTCTTTAAGTCAAAAAAAACGAATACCTGTCTAATTACTAATTGGTTTGTTTAGGTTAACCCATGAGGCTTGAATTGCCAGCCATTAAAAAGAAAGAATATGAAAACAGAAATATACGAAGAAAAAGCAGTACTGGTGGGAGTAATTACTCAAAACCAGAAAGAAGAAAAAGCACGCGAATACCTTGATGAACTGGCTTTCCTGGCAGAAACTGCCGGTGCTTCACCAGAGAAACTATTTTTCCAAAGACTTGAATTTCCAAATCCCAAGACTTTTGTGGGTCCCGGGAAGTTAATTGAAATAAAAAACTTTGTAGTTGAGAATGAGATCGGAGTAGTTATTTTCGATGATGAACTATCACCGAAACAACTCAGGAATATCGAGGCTGAATTGCAGGTGCTGATACTCGACCGAACAAGCCTTATCCTGGATATCTTTGCCAAGAGAGCACAAACGGCCAATGCCAAGACGCAGGTTGAACTTGCCCAGCTGCAATATACCTTGCCTCGCCTGACACGACTTTGGACTCACCTGGAGCGTCAACAGGGCGGTATAGGCATGAGAGGACCCGGGGAAACACAAATAGAAACCGACCGCCGGATAATACTTACTAAAATCTCATTGTTGAAACAAAATCTAAAAGATATTGACCAACAAATGAGTACGCAACGCAAGAACAGAGGAAAAATGGTACGGGTCGCCCTGGTGGGGTATACAAACGTTGGCAAATCAACACTCATGAATTTAATCAGCAAATCTGACATATTTGCTGAAAACAAATTATTTGCAACCCTTGACACGACTGTAAGAAAAGTGATCATTGACAACTTGCCTTTCTTACTCTCCGATACTGTTGGATTCATACGAAAGTTGCCCCATCACCTGATACAGTCTTTCAAATCGACGCTCGATGAAGTGCGTGAAGCTGATTTACTGCTTCATGTAGTGGATGTTTCACATACAAATTTCGAAGAGCAACTCGAAGTAGTGAATCAGACATTGAAGGAAATTGATCCGCAGGAGAAACCGATGATCCTGATATTTAATAAAATTGATGCTTTCGGATACACTCCGAAAGAAGAGGATGATCTTTCTCCTGAAAAACGTGAAAACATAAGCCTTGATGAATTGAAAAAAACATGGATGGCTAAAATGCACGATAACTGCATATTTATCTCAGCAAAAGAAAAAATAAACATTGATAACCTAAAAGGATTGTTATACGAAAAAATCAAAGCCATTCATATAGAACGTTATCCTTACAACGACTTTTTATTTCAAAGCTACACAGACATTGAATCAGAAGAATTAACCCAAGGATAACCATCTACTTATTAGCACATGGCAAATTACCGACCACTTCTCGACAAAGAAATTGCAACCCTTACGGTCTTCGGTTGTTCCGCAGCAAACTGGAAGAAGGTACAGGTTGCCGAAGATTTTTCACCGGCGTTTATCTCTAATGTTCATTTTTCGGGAACTGTATTCCTGGGAACCTATCTAAAAGTATTTGAATTAAGCGGAGGCGTTAAAAAACATTCCGGAATTTACAATTGTCAGTTACACAATTGTGTGGTGAAAAACGATGTTTTTATCGATAAAATAAATAATTACATTGCAAATTATGTGATCCGTGAGGGGGCCTACATCGAAAATGTAGATTTGCTGACTGTTGATGGCTTTTCTTCGTTCGGCAATGGGGTCAAGGTACCTGTTATGATCGAGAGCGGGGGCCGGGACATTACAATATTCAACAATTTATCGGCTCCGTTGGCATATATGCTGACCTTATACCGACACCGACCCCAATTAATCGGGAACCTTCAATTTCTGGTCGACACATACGCCGAAAAACAGCAATCCGACAAAGGGAATATCGGAGTAAATGCCCGGATAGTGAATTGTGGCAGTTTGAAGAACGTACGCATTGGTGACTATGCAACTCTTGAAGGAACCACTTTGCTGGAGAATGGTACCATCAACAGTACAGAGAAAGCTCCTGTTAAGATTGGGTTTGGGGTAAAATGTTACAACTTCATCATTAATTCGGGATCTGAAATCACCGATTCAACCTTAGTATCCAACTGTTTTATTGGACAAGGCTGCATACTTGGAAAGAACTTTTCAGCAATCGATTCAGTATTTTTTGCTAATTGCCAGGGATTTCTTGGTGAAGCAGCTTCCATTTTTGCAGGGCCATTTACGGTCACCCATCACAAATCCAGCATGCTTTTAGCGGGTATGTTCTCTTTTTTCAATGCCGGTAGCGGTACGAACCAGAGCAACCACATGTATAAACTTGGCCCTATTCATCAAGGAATTACAGAACGCGGGGTTAAAACGTCAAGTGATTCATACCTGTCATGGCCGGCTAAAATAGGTGCTTTCACTTTCGTAATGGGCAGGCACATCAAACACTCCGATACTTCAGAATTTCCTTTTTCATATCTTCTTGAAAACAACTCCGAAAGCTTCCTGATTCCTGCCATTAATTTACAAAGTGCAGGGACTGTAAGGGATGCTCAGAAATGGCCCAAGCGTGATAACCGCAAAGACAGCAAGTTAGACCCTATTAACTTTCAGTTGCTAAATCCATACACGGTACAAAAGATATTGACCGGGGTGGAGGTCCTTCAACATCTTCAAAGTACTTCAAATGAAAAAACAGAAGTATATTCGTATAAGAACTGTAAGATCAAAAAAACCTTTTTAGTAAAAGGAATCGATTTATACACTTACGCGATAAACAAATTCCTGGGAAAATCATTGATTGACAAATTAGAAAAAGCTGATTATAAATCAATCAGTGATATCCGTCAACTTCTGAAACCTGAGAATAGCAATGGGTTGGGTGAATGGGTAGATATGGCAGGTCTTTTAGCACCAAAACGTGAAATTAACAAACTAATTACCGCCATTGAAAACTATGAGGCAGGACCTGAAGACATTCAACTTCAACTTGAGAAGATGCATGAAGATTACGATAAACTGGCATGGTCATGGTCGTGTCAAAAGCTTGAAGAATATTGGGGTAAGACGATTGAAGAGGTTGAAATAAAAGATATTATTGACACCATAGAGCTATGGAAATCATCGGTCATCAAGCTGGATCAATCAATATACTCTGATGCCAGAAAAGAATTCGACCAAACTACCAAGACAGGTTTTGGAATTGATGGTAATGAGGAAGAAAGATTACTTGATTTTGAAAGTGTCAGAGGCAGTTTTGAGAACAATACATTCGTGAAGGAAGTACAGAATCATATAAAAACAAATACTGAATCGGGGAATGAACTGATTCACAAATTATCAAAAATAACTCAATAAATAAGTATGAACAATTTCAATTTTTACAGTCCTACATTCTTTATATTTGGAAAAGAGCGCGAAAACGAAACTGGTAAATATATTAAACGTTTTGGTGGTACAAACGTATTAATCCATTATGGTGGGGGTTCTGTGATTAAAAGCGGTTTATTGGACCGGGTAAAAGCATCACTTGCCGCTGAAGATATTTCCTTTACTGAATTAGGGGGAGTCATGCCAAATCCGAGAAGCGGACTGGTGTATAAAGGGATTGAAATATGCAAGAACAAAAAAATTGATTTCGTGCTGGCAGTTGGGGGTGGAAGTACCATTGATTCTTCGAAAGCAATTGCATTGGGAGCATTGTATGACGGTGATTTTTGGGATTTTTATGAGGGCAAACAAGTCACGAGCGCACTTCCGGTTGCTACCATTCTCACTATTTCGGCTGCCGGAAGTGAAGGTTCGAGTGGATCGGTGATAACCCACGAAAATGGCATGTTGAAACGTGCCTGTGGAGGTGATGCCATGCGTCCTGTGTTTTCTATCCTGAATCCGGCATTGACCTGTACATTGCCTAATTATCAGACTGCTTGCGGGGCTACCGATATGATGGCCCATGTGATGGAACGATATTTTACAAACACAAAAGATGTTGAGATTACCGACCGACTCTGTGAGGGGATACTTTTGACGGTTATTAAAGAAGCTCCTATAGCATTGGCGAATCCGACAGATTATGAATCGCGTGCTAATCTTATGTGGGCAGGCATGGTAGCTCACAACGACATTTGCGGAGTTGGCCGTGAATCGGATTGGTCATCCCATCAAATGGAACATGAACTCTCGGCTTTCTACGATGTGGCACATGGTGCAGGTCTGGCCGTTATGTTTCCTGCCTGGATGAAGTTTGTCATGCACCATGACGTCATGCGTTTTGCACAATTTGCGGTTCGTGTGTGGGGTTGCGAAATGGATTTCCAACAACCGGAGAAAACAGCCCTTGAGGGAATAGACCGGTTAGAACAATTTCTTATTTCATTAGGGATGCCTGTTCGTTTTTCGGATATGGATGCAAAGAAAGAAGATATCCCCACATTAGTAAAAACTCTGGGACTTGGAAGTCGCACGTTAGGTAATTTCATCAAACTAACTGAAAAGAACGTGGCTGATATTTATGAATTAGCAAATTAGAACAAAGCATACCAACTATCCCACAAATCAAACTTTGATATAAATCAACTATAGCTTGTAATAATTTACATATTGCAAGCTATAATTGTTATTTAAAAACACAGGCAGTATCAAAAATAGATTTTACAATTTACAATTTAATCTTAAGAGAGATAATTCTTGATATTTCCTGAAATTTACGACTTAAAACCTGTAACTTTACATCATTCATTTTTCATTTCTATAAATCATGGTGACAAAAAATAAAGAATTAAATATCAAAACAGACAAGATAACTGCTCGCATTGAACTTCCTGCTTCGAAGAGCATAAGCAATCGCGCATTGATATTGAATGCATTATCCTATAGTCCTTACGACATTCAAAATCTTTCAGCCTGTGACGACACTCGCGTAACCCTTCAAGCCCTTGATTCGAATGATACAACTTTCGATATCGGTGCAGCCGGAACTGCCATGCGGTTCATGACTGCTTTTCTGGCAAAAACTGTCGGGGAATGGGTGATTACCGGCAGTGAACGAATGAAACAACGTCCGATAAAAATACTTGTTGATGCACTTAATTCCATTGGGGCCAGGATAGAATATATTGAGAAGGAAGGTTTCCCGCCATTGCGTATTTTCGGTAGTGCACTGACAGGAGGAGAGGTTCATCTGAATGGAAGTGTGAGCAGCCAGTATATTTCAGCATTAATGATGATTGCTCCCTTTATGATAAAAGGCCTGGATATTGTACTCGAAGGAAAAATAATTTCAGTACCCTATATTGAAATGACAGCTTTGATGATGGAGGAGTTTGGGGCTCATGTAGACTTTATAAAAAACACCATCCATATTGAACCCCAGGATTACCAACCTATCGATTATGTGGTGGAATCGGATTGGTCGGCTGCATCTTACTGGTATGAGATACTTTCGTTAGCTGGTAAAGGAGAAGTTTTTTTAAACGGATTACATCAAAACAGTTATCAGGGGGACAGTGAAGTAGCCACTCTTTTTGAGGAACTGGGCATTCACACCACCTATATGTCACAGGGTGTTTTACTTACTTCAACGGATATAACTGCACATGAACTGGTTTATGATTTCTCCGATCAACCCGACCTTACACAGACATTTGCTGTTACTTGTTGTCTAAAAGGGATACCATTTGTTTTCACAGGTTTAGAGAGCCTGAAAATCAAGGAAACTGACAGAATTTCTGCCTTGATAAATGAATTGCGAAAATTAGGATTTGTATTAACTGAGCCTGAACCCGGAAAACTGGAATGGAATGGTGAAAGATGTGAACTTTCAGAACATATCTCCATAAAAACGTACGATGATCATCGCATGGCAATGGCTTTTGCACCGGCTGCTTTATTTCATTCGATTTCAATAGAGCATCCGGAGGTAGTGAGCAAATCATATCCGAATTTCTGGAAAGACTTTGAAAAGGTTGTGCAATAATACTGATGAAAGGGAAAGAATCATCTCAAAGTTTTATTATTTCTTCCAATACCTCATATACAATTGGACAGGTGGATGCGTTTTTTATCGATAAATTATAAATCTGATAAAATCGTTTACGATCGGTATGCGGATATTCACGGCATGCTTTGGGACGAAATTCGTAAATAGCACAATAATTATCGTCTCCTAAAAACGGACATGGCGTGGATTGAAAAACCAGATCACCATCTTCATCGATTTTCAGGTATCTATCAATCAGGTCAGAGGTTTTCAGCCTAAGCATTTTGGCCATACGTTCCACATCTTTGTCTGTGATTTGAGGACCAAGCGACCTGCAACAATTAGCACATGTAAGGCAATCTGTTCTTTCTGAGATAGTATCATGCAGAGAGTGAACCTTTAAATCCATTCCTTCCAGTTTCTTCTTATTCTTTTGAAGGAACCGTTTCCATTGGGTTTCAGATTTTGCTGCTAATACGGGCAATAATTTATAATCTACTTGTTTGATCACGTGCTCTTTATTGATACTTTTTGAGCTGCAAAAGTACTCAAATATAGCTTAGAAATCAAAAATTACACATTTTTCTAGAAAAAAATAGTATCTTTGTAGCCGTTTTTAAATACACACACATAAAGATTTATGAGTCAACTTAGTAATGTGTTGGGACAATATGATGCGCCCCAACAGGCAAAAGCAATGGGCGTTTATCCTTATTTTCGTCCCATCGAATCCGATCAGGATACAGTTGTAACAATTGATGGCAAACGAGTATTGATGTTTGGTTCTAATAGCTATTTGGGACTTACAAATCATCCCCGGTTAAAGGAAGCTTCTATTAAAGCGATTGAAAAATATGGTACCGGTTGTGCCGGGTCCCGCTTTTTAAATGGCACACTGGACATCCATATTGAACTGGAAGAAAGACTGGCAAAATTGGTACATAAAGAAGCTGCATTAGTTTACGCTACCGGCTTTACAGTTAATTCAGGAGTTATACCGTGTATCACCGGCCGTGAAGACTACTTAATATTCGATGAATTTGACCATGCTTCCATTGTGGAAGGAAAGAGGTTATCATTTTCCAAACAACTAAAATATCGCCACAACGATATGGATGCATTGGAAAAGCTCCTTAAAAGATGTGAACCTGACAAACTTAAACTGATTGTTACTGATGGTGTTTTCAGCATGGAGGGTGACGTGGCACGATTACCTGAAATAGTAGCTCTTTCAAAGAAATACAATGCTTCCATTTATGTAGATGAAGCGCATTCATTAGGTGTGTTTGGCAAAACAGGAGCCGGTATCTGCGAACATTTCGGTGCTTCGAATGATGTGGATTTAATCATGGGTACTTTTAGTAAATCACTCGGTACTATTGGAGGATTTATCGCTTCTGACGAAAATATAATCAATTATTTAAAACATAATTCCCGCACATTAATTTTCAGTGCTTCTATTACGCCTGCTTCAACAGGTTGCGTACTGGCTGCCCTGGATGTAATGGCTGAAGAGACCTGGCGTAAAGATGCCTTGTGGGCAAACACCAATCGTGCTAAAGAAGGTTTTCTGAAAGCAGGATTTGAAATAGGGCCAACCGAAACTCCTATTATTCCTCTTTATGTACGTGACAATACGAACACCTTTAAACTTACCCGCATGTTGATGGATGACGGCGTGTTCGTAAACCCGGTTGTTTCACCGGCTGTTCGTTCGGAAGATTCATTAATTCGTTATTCTCTAATGGCAACTCATACGTTTGCACAGATTGACGAATCAATAGAGAAAATATCAAGGGATGCCCGGACATTGGGAATCATTCATTGATACTTATCTAACAGATATTTTAAAAAATCACAAAGAATAGAGCGAGTTTGGTAAACAGACTGGTTCTATTCTTTGTTTTAGATTAAATATACTTTTAAAGAATTTACCCACTTAAATTGATATTCAGGAAAATCAAAACCTGTTACCTGAAATTTAAAAATCCGGTACACATAGGACCTCAAACCTTTCAAACTCTCAAACTAATTTTCAAATGATTACAGTTTCAAATTTAGCCATTCAATTTGGCAAACGCGTTTTATTTTCCGATGTAAACCTCAAATTTACTGCCGGAAATTGTTATGGGATTATCGGTGCCAATGGTGCCGGTAAATCAACTTTGATTCGCATGCTCAGTGGTGATCTAGACCAAACTCGAGGCACTATTATGTTCGGGGCAGGCGAACGGCTTTCTGTATTGAAACAGGATCACTTTGAATTCGATGAATATACAGTCATCGATACAGTTATGATGGGTCATGATGTGCTTTGGAAAGTAAAAGATGAAAAAGACAGCATTTATTTAAAAGAAAACTTTACAGATGCTGATGGTATTCGTGCTTCTGAGTTGGAAGAGAAGTTTTCGGAAATGAATGGTTGGAATGCTGAAAGCGATGCCGCCTCTTTGTTAAGTGGATTAGGAATCAAAGAAGAACTGCATTACCTGTTGATGAAGGAACTTAGTGGTATGGAAAAAGTACGGGTATTGTTAGCACGGGCACTATTCGGCAAACCTGACAACTTACTACTCGATGAGCCTACCAATGACCTCGATGTGGACACCGTAATGTGGCTTGAAAATTATCTTGCCAACTACGACAATACCGTACTGGTAGTTTCCCATGACCGTCACTTTCTGGATGCTGTGAGCACTCATACTGTAGATATCGACTTTGGGAAAGTACAATTGTTTGCAGGGAACTATTCGTTCTGGTATGAATCCAGCCAGTTAGCGCTTCGCCAACAACAAAACCAGAATAAGAAGGCTGACGAGAAACGGAAAGAACTTGAAGAATTTATTCGCCGTTTCTCAGCCAACGTGGCTAAATCCAAACAGGCCACCAGTCGTAAAAAAATGTTGGAGAAACTGAATGTGGAAGAGATTCAACCTTCTACCCGTAAATATCCTGGAATCATTTTTACACCTGACCGGGATCCGGGAAACATGGTACTTGAAATAGCCGGGCTTGGTAAGACATTGGAAGATGGAACAGTACTTTTCAAAGATGTTAATTTCAATGTCGAAAAGAATGATAAGATTATCTTTCTTTCCCGTGATCCTCGAGCTATGACTGCTTTTTTTGAAATCATAAACGAACATGACAAAGCACACCAAGGCACTTTCAATTGGGGAATAACCATCACGCATGCCTACCTTCCACTCGATAATTCGGAGTTTTTCAATACTGATCTGAATCTGGTGGATTGGCTGGGTCAGTTCTCAGTTGATACTACTGAAGCTTTTATTCGTGGGTACCTGGGAAAAATGTTGTTTTCCGGAGAAGAAATCTACAAAAAGGCCAGTGTTATCTCGGGAGGTGAGAAGATGCGTTGCATGATCTCACGTATGATGCTTCGGAATGCAAATGTCATGATCCTTGATTCGCCGGCTAATCACCTCGACCTGGAATCTATTCAGGCATTTAATAATACATTGGTTAATTTCAAAGGCAATGTATTGATGTCCTCTCATGACCGGGAATTCATTCAAACCGTCTGTAACCGGATTATTGAACTTACACCTCGTGGCATTATTGACAAACAAATGGATTATGATGATTATGTGACTTCCGATGAAGTGAAAGCTGTTCGCGAGAGAATGTATAAATAATATCATTGAATTATCATCACAAAAATAGACGCCTGTAAGCGTCTATTTTTGTTTCTACAATATCTTATTCCATTCAACCATGCGACTCCAACGTCCCTTAAAGCGCTGTAGAATCAATGGCTGTTTAATCGGTTTTTTAGTTATTCAGTCTCTCCAACAATAATTCTACTCCCTTTTTCACATCCTTAGTCTCCTGCAGGGCCATAATAAAAGCACTGCCGATAATTGCTCCTGAAGAATAGCGGTTTACCATCTCACGTGTTGATTTGTTAGAAATACCAAAGCCTATCAATCTTGGGTTTTTCAGGTTCATGGCATTGATGCGGTTAAAGTATTCAGCCTTATTATCGAACGAAGTCTGTGTACCGGTGGTGGCAGCCGATGAAACCATATAGATAAATCCGTTGGTGTGGCTATCAATCAGACGTATCCGCTCGTCCGATGTCTCGGGTGTTATCAGAAATATAAATTCAAGATTATATTTTTCAGCAATTTCTTTGTATTCAGCCAGGAAATCAGCCATTGGCAAATCGGGTATAATCATTCCGTCCACTCCTACCCTGTGGCATTCCTTGCAGAAGTTTTCGAATCCAAACTGCATGACAGGATTCAAATAACCCATCATAATCAAGGGAACATGAATATCAACACGTACGGCTGTGAGCTGGTCAAACAACTTACGAATGCTCATTCCGTTTTGCAATGCCACCTGGCTGCTGTTTTGAATCACAATGCCATCTGCCATTGGATCGGAGAATGGCACTCCGATTTCGATTAAATTCACACCATTTTCCTGCAAACACTTTAGGGTTGGCAAAGTATCTTCCAGTTTTGGAAACCCGGCAGTAAAATATACCGAAAGGATGTTTTCTTTCTTATTCTCAAATAAATAATTGATTCTGTTCATAATTTCATTATAATTATCACAAATATTTTGAAGATAATATTTTAGTCAATTCTATCTTATAATCAAAGTTCTCAGGTGCTTTAAATGATCATTTTAAAGCCCTTACTTTCGGAGATATTTTTTTATCTTTTGCATTCATATAGTCTTTATTGTATTTACGTTTTATCCCTTAAACTGCTTTACAAACCCTTTCAGTAATTCAACTTTCTTCAACCCCGGTTTCACTTCAAATTTACTATTCAAATCAATCCCCACAAACTTAGGGTGTACAATCTTCAGAATAGCCTCTGCATCATCTGCTGCAATCCCTCCGCTCAACAAAAAGGGAGTCTCACCGGTATACTCACTGACCATTTTCCAATTGAATTTCAACCCGGATCCTCCATAGGAATCTGTTTTTGTATCAAACAAATAATAATCACAGACTCCTTCATATGCTTTTGTGACCTTAAAATTATACGCTTCAGCTATCGGAAATGCCTTGATAACGATATAACCCAGCTTTTTCAATTCCCGGCACATTCCCACCAGTTCCGAACCATGAAGTTGCACCCCATCCAACTTGTATTTATAGGCAATCGTAAGTATATTTTCAAGGTCTTCATTCACAAACACCCCGATCTTCTTAATTGTTGAAGGTAAGGCTTCCAAAACGGAAGCATCCAATGGCTCTGCATATCGGGGTGACTTCGGATAGAAGATAAACCCTATAAAATCGGGTTTCAAAGCTGCAACAGCAACAATATTCTCAGGATATTTCATCCCGCAAATCTTTATTTTCAATTTAGATTTCATATTGCATAATTAAGGAACAAACAATTCAACAATTCTGTGATTCAACAGTTCAATGTTTTAATCCATCAATAAATAATTTCAATGCTTCCGCCGGATCTTCTTCTTTCATGAAATTTTCACCCATTAAGAAGCCCTTATAACCAACTTTGCGCAGTTCTTTTACAGTCACCACTTTCGATATCCCACTTTCACTGACTTTTACAAAGTGGTCAGGAATCAATTCAGCCAGATCAAATGACACCTGTATGCTTTGTTCAAAGGTTTTCAGGTTCCGGTTGTTCACCCCAAGCATATCCACAAAATCATTGGCATGCCTGATTTCGTCGGCATTATGGACTTCCAGTAATACCTCCAACCCCAGTTCATGTGCCTTTCGGGCAAGTTCAAATGTCTGTTTCCCCGTTAATGCAGCTGCAATGAGCAGTATTACATCAGCACCGATGGCTTTTGCTTCATAGAGTTGATACTCATCGATCACGAAATCTTTCCGCAACACCGGACAACTAATCCTGGAACGGGCAGCCATAATATCCAGGGATGTTCCTCCAAAATAGGGATAATCGGTCAGTATGGAAATACCGGAAGCACCGGCTGCACCATATCCGGAAGTTACATCTACCACATCTGCCTCCTCATGAATCCATCCCAGGGAAGGTGACTTACGCTTAAACTCTGATATAATTCCTGTATCGGATGCCAGCAGGCTTTGTTTCAATGACAAACAGGTCCTGGAGAAAGCATGAGACTTTTCCAACGCTGCAATCGCAATCAACTGTTTCCGTTCGGCAACTTCAACAACTTTATCGGCTAATATTCTATCTAAAATCGTGGACATTAATGAATTATTATAAACTACAAACTACTAACTATAAACTAACCGTATATCTCTTCGAACTTCACAAACGCTTTCTTAGCCTGTCCGCTTTCCAACGATTCAAGCGCTTCAGCCTTGCATTGTTCCAATGGTTTTTGAGGACAACGGGTTTGAATGGTGAAGGCTGAGTTGATCACCACGGCATTACGTTGTGCCTCGGTGGCCTTGTTATCGAGTACATTCATAAGAATCTGAGCTGCTTCTCCGATGGTATCACCGCCCCATAATTCCTTTTGTTCGATTTTCTTAAATCCAAGTTCTTCCGGTGTATAAACAAATTCTCCCTTGTTATTGACGACTTTGAAGGTGTCGGTGAGTGATATTTCATCATACCCATCGAGTGAATGAACGATGGAGTACTGGCAACCCAGGCTTTGGTAAATGTAAGTATACAATCGCATCATCTTCAAACTGTATACACCCAGGCTTTGATAATTCGGACGAACCGGGCTGATAAGCGGTCCCAGCACATTAAAGAAAGTACGCACACCCAGGTTCTTTCGTACCGGAGCCACATTCTTCATAGCCGGATTACAAAATGGAGCATGGAGGTAAGCAAAGCCCGATTCATCCAACGAATGTTTCACGATACTCAAGTCTGTAGTGAATTTGGCACCGTAAAACTCCAGTACATTCGATGAACCGCTCACCGAGGTAGCTCCGTAGTTCCCGTGTTTCGCCACCTTGTAACCTGCACCCGCCACGGCAAAGCAACTGCAGGTGGAGATATTGAATGTATTCTTTCCATCTCCTCCAGTCCCCACAATATCCAATGGATCAAACTCCGATAAATCCATTTGCACTGCCATACTCAGCAAGGCATCCCTGAATCCGATGACTTCATCCAGTTCAATGCTTCGCATCAAATAGACTGAGATAAATGCTGAAATCTCTGAATCATTATATTTCCCGGCAGCAATATTTGTCATTACCTGTGCAGCCTCTTGCCGGGTTAAGGATTGGTGATCGAATAATCGATTTAGTATTTGTTTCATATTTTTTAGGAGTAAGAGGTAAGGAGTAAGAAGTAAGTAACTTGTAACCCACTATTTTTTATCATTTAATCATTCTTATTTGTGATCGATTATTTTCGCGAAATATCTCGCAACGAATATTCTCGCAACCCAATAATCAATCAATTAACCAATCAACTTAATCAACCAATTAACTAATTAACTAATTAACCAATCACCCACTCACCCTTCCAGCCAATTCTTCAGCATCTTTTCCCCATCGGGAGTCAATACCGATTCCGGATGAAACTGTACACCCCTCACATCATATTCCTTATGATGCAGTGCCATGATCATTCCTTCTTCATCCACCGCTGTGATAGACAGGCATTCGGGCAGGGTGCTTCTCTCAACCGCCCACGAATGATACCGTCCTACTTCCAGTTGTTTTGAAAGGCCATTGAATAGTATATCCTCCTCTAATACATCCACCATGGAACTCACCCCATGATGTACTTCCGTTAGATTAATCAGGGTGCCTCCAAATGCTTCGGCAATAGCCTGTTCTCCCAGGCATACGCCTAATATACATTTCGTGGGTGCATACCTGCGAATCACATCGAGCAAGATACCCGATTCAGAAGGCACTCCCGGACCCGGTGAAAGGATGATCTTATCAAAACGATCAATATCTTCCAGTGCTATCTGGTCATTGCGATGCACCTCGACATCCACATAACCCAATTTCTTGACTACATGCACCAAATTATAGGTAAACGAGTCGTAATTATCGAAAACTAATATTTTGACCCCTGTCCCCTGAAGGGGAACTAAGTTAGCTTCATCTTGTATTTTATCTTGTATATTATTCATATATAGAATTTTAAATAATCAGTAGTATTATTTTCCTCCCCTTTAGGGGTCGGGGGTTCTTATTTCCCTGACGCCACATCCACCGCTTTCTTCAGTGCTGCCAGTTTATTATTTACTTCCTGCAACTCACTCTCTTCATCCGATTTCGCCACAATCCCCGCACCTGCCTGATAGTACAGCGTGTTATTCTTGCTCACGAACGAACGGATGGTAATGGCCTGGTTAAAACTTCCGTCAAATCCGATATATCCCAGGCAACCGCCATAAGGACCACGATCGTGTGGTTCTATCTTATCGATCAACTGCATCGCTTTAATCTTGGGAGCACCTGACAGCGTACCTGCCGGGAATGTATCGGCAAACAGCTTGATCACTTTCGTATCGGGTCTCAGTTTTCCACTCACGCTCGACACAAGATGTAACACATGTGAATAATATTGTACTTCCCTGAACACTTCCACCTCTACATGATCGGTATTGCGGCTTAAATCATTGCGTGCCAGGTCGACCAGCATCACATGCTCGGCATTTTCCTTTTTATCCTGACGTAGTTTCTCGGCCAGCTGAAAGTCTTTTTCATCATCACCTGTCCGTCGGAAGGTACCTGCAATAGGCTTGATATAGGCTTTTTGTTTCTTTGCATCCACCACCAAATGGGCCTCCGGTGATGATCCGAAGATACGGAAATCACCAAAGTTGAAATAAAACAAATACGGTGAAGGATTTACCGAACGCAGTGTCCTGTACAATTTGAAATCGTCTCCCTTATATTGTTGGTAGAACCTGCGGGAAAGTACAATCTGGAATACATTTCCTTTAAAACATTGTTCTTTGCCTTTGCGAACCATGGCTTTATATTCTTCATTCGAGATATCCGACTTCTCTTCCCCTACGGCCTCGAAAGTATAGGTGGCAATGTTGTTATTCAGCAATATCTGTTCAATACTGTCAATGGCTGAAACTTCATTTTCCTGTAAATTCTCTATGATCGTGAGTTCATTATTAAAATGATTCACCGCCACAATATATTTAAACAATACATAATGCAATCCCGGCATGCTTCCCGGCACCGTCTCGCGTGCCGAAAGTTTCACATCCTCAAAATACTGCACTGATTCATACGAGGAATAACCGAATAATCCGTTCACCCCTGTTTCATTTTCATTTTGCTGAATATGAATTGATTTTAGGAATGCATCAAACCGCTCGGCAACCGTCATTTTATCGGTTACCGGTGTTATAATCTTCGTCCCATCAGGATATTCCTCGGTGATCACAAAGTGGTTTACCGATATCCCTCCTATCGGGCAAAAACCGATATACGAATAACTGTTCTCAACCCCGTGGTAATCCGAACTTTCCAGCAACACCGACTTAGTATACAGATCCCTGATCTTGAGATAAATTCCTACCGGCGTCTGCAAGTCAGCCAGCATTTTTCTTGTTTTGACGAATAATTCCATGATCTTAATATTTTGTTATTTGCTGCGCGTTATTTTACTTCGTGTTATTTGCTTTGCGTTATTTGCTTCGTGACATTTGCTTCGCGTTATCTGCTGCATGTTATTTTACTTCGCGTTATTTGCTTCGCGTTATTTGAAAACTATTAATAACAATGAAATAACAACGAATAACTATTTTGTAAAGTGTTTAATATACGTATCCATATCCTTGTCTCCCCTCCCCGACACCGTAATCACCACAATATCTTCAGGTTTAAAAGTGTCCTTTTCTTTTTTCAGTAATGCAAGTGCATGTGCCGATTCTATGGCCGGTATGATTCCCTCCAGCAGGGTAATTTCGAAGGCTGCTTCCAGGGCTTCATCATCATTGATGGCATGTACTTTCGTACGTCCAATCTTTGCAAAGAATGCATGTGCCGGTCCGATACCCGGGTAGTCCAGTCCTGCCGAAATGGAATAAGGCTCGGTGATCTGTCCATCCTCATCCTGCATGATCAGGGTACGTGAACCATGAATGATTCCTGTTCGTCCCAAATGAATGGTCGCCGCTGATTCTCCTGAATCGATTCCCAATCCGCCTGCCTCAGCCGAAATGATCTTTACCCGTTCATCGTCCAGGTAATGGTAGTATGTCCCCATGGCATTGCTTCCACCACCCACGCATGCCATCAGGTAATCGGGATAATCGCGTCCGATTTGTTCCTGCAACTGATCCTTTATTTCCTCGCTGATCACCGACTGGAAAAACCCCACCATATCAGGATACGGATGCGGTCCTACGGTAGATCCGATAATATAAAACGAATCGGGGTTAGAGCACCAGTACCGTATCGCTTCGTTGGTTGCATCCTTCAGGGTATGGTTCCCACTGGTTACCGGTTCAACGGTTGCTCCCAGCATGCGCATTTTCTGTACGTTCAGGAACTGCCTTTCCACGTCCGTCTTGCCCATAAACACGATGCATTCCAGTCCCATCAGTGCACAGGTAGTTGCCGTAGCCACACCATGTTGTCCCGCACCTGTCTCGGCAATGATCCGGGTCTTTCCCATACGTTTTGCCAGCAGTATCTGTCCCAGGGCATTATTGATCTTATGGGCACCGGTATGATTCAGGTCTTCGCGTTTGAGGTAAATCTTTGTATTGTATTTTTCGGATAACCGTTTGGCAAAATATAAAGGCGAAGGGCGTCCAACATAGTTTTTCAGCAAGTCGTAGTATTCCGCCTTAAACGAGGCATCTTCTTTGATAGCATTATAGGCTCTGGTGAGTCGTTCTACAGTGCCATGAAGGATCTCAGGGATGTAGGTCCCTCCGAACTCTCCGTAATATCCATTTTCGTCAATTGAGTAAGAACCCCCAGCCCCTAAAGGGGAGTTAGAGTAACCTTCCGTGCATATATTTTTCTTCTTTGTTTCCATTATTCAATAAATAATAATCATTATTATTAATCCAATTCCCCTTCAGGGGTTAGGGGTTCTTAAATAAAAAAGGCTTATCGTGAGTCCGACAAGCCTTTTTGTGTATTTTTTTATTTTGACATACTACATAGGTGTTCCATCTCACGATTTATTTATCTGTAAGTGCCACCACCAAAATTTATTAACTGTCAAAATTGAGTTCATTGTCTTTTTGTATTATTTTCGGGTACAAAGATGATAATTTTATTTTATTTGACCAAGAAAAATATCATTTTTTTAATTTAAGTTCCTAAAAACATATTTATTCTGTAAACTATGCTCAACAAGGGTAAAGAATTCAAATTTTGATCAGGCTATTTGAATACTTTCGTGGTCCTGCAATTTAACTGATATATTTACTTGAGCTTTGAGTGCTTCAAAAACCCGAAGAATTGTAGAAAATCGAACATCCTTCGCGTTGTTTTCAATTTTTGATATTTGAGCTTTTTGAACACCAATTAGTTTACCAAGTTGTTCTTGTGTAAGATGCTGCTCAACACGTGCATTTTTAATTATTACACC
>CAIYOZ010000262.1 GCA_903927945.1 uncultured Bacteroidales bacterium
CTCGAGCATACTACCGGATGGGATGAATGGCGTTTTGCCGAGCTTGGCAGCGATGACCCTAAACCTAAAACACTTAAAGAGGCGCTTGACTATTATCCCCGGGCACGAACTTCAAGATACATTCCCGGAACACGCATCGGATACAGCAATGCCGGGATGAGTATGGCCGCTTACATTGTTGAAAAAGTTTCCGGTTTAACCTTTGAAAACTATATTGATCAATATTTTTTTAAACCCATGGGGATGGAAAATATCACCTTTCTTCAAACAGAACAATATAAAAAATCGGGTGCAAAATTATATGATAACGGCATAGAATTAAGCTACTTCAATATTCTTTACCGTCCTTCGGCAGCGCTGAATGGTTCTCCGAAAGACATGGTCAACATGATAAAATTTTTTATCAACAGAGGCAAGATCAATAATCATCAAATAATTTCCGATTCCTCTTTACAAAGAATGGAAAGATCGGAAAGTATGCCAATATTATCAAAAATAGAATTGTATCAGTGGTATGGGTTATCAAATATAGGCAGTTATTATAAAGGTTTTTTATATCATGGACACGGGGGAAGCGTACCAGGTGGCAATGCGGATTTTGCGTATCTTCAGGAATACAAAAGGGGATATGCCGTCATGATTAATGGAGGTGATGAAGATGCATTAAATGAAATTTCCGATTTAATAAAATACTACCAAACAGCAGATCTGATACAAAAACCGGTTGAACTTGATCACAAAAAGTATAAAATTACGATCGATCCATCAGGATACTATACCATTATCAATCCTAAAATAGATCTGTTTGGATTTATTGAACGGATTAATAATGTTCAAAAAGTATGGAATAAAGATGATACGATTTATGTTAAAAGTCTGATGAAAGGAAATTCTGCAGCAAAATTCATTGCAGCAGGCAACAATGAATTCAGGTCTGTAAAATCCAATAGAATAGGGTTTGTTCTGATAAATGATCCGCTGGAAGGCACTACACTTGGCGTTAATCTGAAAAAGATTTCGCCGTTATGGGCCTACTTCCTGATTTCTGTATTTTTCGCATTTCCGATCATCCTGGTAAGTACAATTATTTTCGGATTGCTTTGGACACTGATCTGTTTATTTGGGAAAGATAAAAGCAAAACAGCTTTAATGGTTGGCTTATGGCCTCTGCTTACCAACTCTTTTATTTTTGTTGTAATTATTTCTTTTATAATAAAAGTACAGACAAAATATGATTTGTTTCAATTATTGGGAACGGCTAACCCGATTTCATTTCTGTTTCTTATTTGCAGCATCTGTTATGCATTTGCATCTGTTTGGTCGGTATTTTACATTTTTAAAAATTTACGTGTGAAAATGTCTAAATTTTTTTATTTCTATTCAGCATTGGCAGCAATACTGAATTTGATTTTTATGCTTTATTTATTAAGCAATGGATTAATTGGTATTCCAACCTGGTCATAAATTATTCAAGAAAGTCATTACAGGAAGGGGCATATTCGCAACACCGTGATTAGATTTCTCAATACATAGTTTCTACGATTCATGAAAACAGCCTGTGCATAACAAATGAGGGTATGCGTGATCGTTGGTACAGTTGAAATCATTAGATACAATTTGCTGATTCGAAAAAGCACAACCATTTATTCCCGCACTTGTCATGGCATCAGCCGTTAGGGGCAATTGGAATAATTGACATTACGTGGTCCACTCAACCGAGTCAAGGAATGAGGTAAGGAAAAAAGTTGGATTATGCATTTTCATTTGGATCGGACTCATGACCCAAAGGGATCCGGTTTTATCTGAAAGCGGTTTACATGACCTGAAATTTATCAAATCCTGGCATATTTCTTGCGTGAAAGAAAAAAATATCCACGAAATTCATCGTAAGTGATTCATTTTTAAGCTCCCCTTACTGCTCAAACTTGCAACCGGATGACTTCATTCCTGCGGACATAACGTGTTCCTTTTCTGTTTTTAAATTGGGGGATTAAAACGAAGCGCAGTTGCAAACTGACACTGTTTTTTCCTGTCAATATGGCCAAAAATCGGGTTTTACCGTTGTACCGCCCAATGTCTGGCAAAAAATGCATTCTCTATTGAGTATTTTTATGACTTCGGCCCGATAATAAAAGTAAACCGGGTATTCGTCTTTCGTATATGTTCTAAATCCGTCCACGAGGTCTAGTTCATTGCAGGAATTACTAAAAACAAGGTTAAGTCCTTCTATATCATGGTAAAAGTATCTTTTATTCGTTTCAGATACCGCATAGAAGTAACCAAGAACACTTTTTTCAGGGTGGCTCAAATTCCGCACATTGCCTTTGATGTCCAGGGGTTGTTTTTCATAAAGTCCCCCCTGTTCATTGCTGTTGATGCGCATCTGTTCCCAGTAATTGTAGGCTCCCTCGCTCAGAGAAAATTGCCTGACCAGCATGCTGTACAGATACCCCAACCGTGGGGTAGTACCATCGATGAAGTGGAGGGGGTATTGATGATAGATGTTTTCTCCAATATTCATGGTGGAAACGGTAAAAACATTCTTAACCGGAAGGGTTATCCAGCATACTTTATTTGAATAATCCGGAGGGTAGATCTGGTGAACAGTACCGTCATAATAATATTCTAAAGGCCGGGCGGCATGGTATTCCCATGTTTCAATAATCTCCCATTTGTAATACCGGCTGTAGTCGCCTACTGCATTCAGGTCCACATAAAATTGCATTACCCTGTTGGTTACCGTAGGATCAGGTGTCGGAACATTCTTAACAACGTAATAAACAGAATCCAGTGGCGGGCATTTTGACATTTTATCGAATCCTGACTCAAGTTTTTCACCCTCCGGCGTAATAACCATAACCCGGTAAGATGTGCCCGGTATAAGATTTGCCTTGTCCATCCACGTAGTGTATTGCCCCGGCCCGAGTTCCGGCATGTCGAAATTGTTGCCCTTGTCATCCAGGATCTTTACCTTACAACCAACTACCGGAATATATTTCGGTGAACCGATAGGTGAAGTCAGTGAAACATTGACCTCCTGCCAGCCTTCTGTAGCTGTAACGCGTCCAGATACCACGTATTTAGTCTCGTCATTTGCATCAATTACCGGGTTGTATTGCTTGATACAGGCCGAAAGCAACAGGAGGGATAATATATTGGAGATAATTCTGATACGATCCATAATTCGCAAGATTACCATTGGTAATAATATTCAAAGTTAATTATTTAGCCTTTCCATTTATTCAGGATTAACGGTATTAACTGCTTTTCATTAAATCATGATTGTTTATATCCCGGTATGGACTAATTGGTAAAAACGTCCTCTTTACCAGTCTTCAACGGAAGAGCCTCACCATCTCATTTAATTGATCGCTAATAGTTTAAGGTGGTCAGCCAGACCCGGAGGAAGGTGATCAGACGCTCCGTTTTGTTCAAACGCTTGTCTTTCTTGCTCAATTATCAAGTCATGCGGGAGGAGACATAAAAAAACAAGCCGGCAAAACTGCCAGCTTGTCCACCTGGGCTCCCCTTACTGCTCAAAGTTGCAACTGGATGACTTCCTTTCTACAGGCTTAAAGTGTTCATTTTGTGAATATTCTTTTTTAATGGAGGATGAAAATCAATATCTTTTTGAAAGAAACTCCAACTTATTGGGTTTTAGAAACTACTTCAAATAACTTGATTGAGATAAATTTACGAGTATATTCATTGCCTCTTGCGATCTTGCTGTCGGCAATGTGGACTTCATTTCTCGAAGTAATTCAATAAACTTCTTTTCAAAACTGGAATATATACCACTCGGACAACAATACCACGGCCCTGCTGTAAAAGCCCAACTTATCGTTATATGAATTTTGTACTCATTTTTGAGATATTTAAATCTTACAGTAGTGTCCTTGGTAAGCATACTTGTATCACAATAAATTTTATAATAGTCTTTATCCTTTGTTAAATAAGCTCTTTCACAAGTATTTAACATTTTAAGACATCTTAACGCAGGTTGCAAAACATCTTCCCACGTGAAATTTTTTGATGGTGGTGAAAAATGATAATGAGAACTTTCATTATGCCACATTTGATTAACTACTTTTTTTAATTCATCAAACGGATCAACATTAATTTGCTTAAAGCCAGCCCAAAAAGGATCGCTATACTCCCAAGGATAAACAAGATTACTTATCATAACTTAAAGTGCTTTATAGAGACAGATACTTTATCTTGACTAATCGGAGACGCCTCTTTAAAGACACCTCCTGTGGCCTGTAATTTTTTAATCTCCTTCTTATAAGGTGTTAAAACCCAAATCCATTTTATGCCTATTCCAAGAAGGGTTGTAATATTTCATATCAAACTTCCTTCTATCAAGAAATTTTTTTAATTCAATGACAGGAAATGGTACAACAACCTTTAATGTTTGTGAATCAATCCAAAAATCCGAATAGCCAGTTCCACGCAAGCACACAACCGCAAAAGGATATGGTTTTACTTTTTCAACATAATTGCCCAGCTCAACCATCCATTTAACAAGGATTTTTTTAAGTATCTCTTTCTTCTCGTTATAATCAGGGTCTTCATCAAATCTTCCCGTAAATCGTTTAGGACTTCTCACAGGTAAGCACCCTCCTTCATTTATCAAAGAGTCCTCTTGTACTTCAATTAAGTAAAGATCAATATCACACTCTATTTCGTATGTTGATACAGAAACGACAATTACATCGGGCTCTGATGCTATGTATCCACCCCATTCTTTCCTAAATTCTATGTCCTCATCAAATTGTTTAAATGACTCACTAATATTCTCATAAATAGATTCCCTATAGTTATCAATTTCAGCAAGGATTTCCTTTGTAAATGTTTCTTTGTCAATCATAATGATCATCTAACTTGGTTGCTGATCACAAACTTTATATAAACACATCACATCTTCGAATAGGATCAGCCATCATATTCGTCTTGAATTTCTAAATGTGCAAGTGATTTTCGTGGATCAATAGGTTGAGTTATACCAAAAAAATCTTCAAAATTATTAGTTGATGCTGATGTTGTATTAATCTGTCTTTTTATCCAATTAAAACCGTTGCTATCCCACTCTTTTATCGTTTTACCTTGAGCGTGATTGAATATTTTAAATTTACTTGATAACAGAATCATGTTTTCTAAAGTAAAGATATTCGCCCTAATCATCGGCATAATTACTTCATATAATTGTGTTTTTGGACTAATATCCAAATCATCAAATTCATCTTTAGAATTCTCAGGTAAATTTCCTGATTTAAGGAATTCTCTTTCATCCTCACTCAAAAGTTGAAAAAGTTCGTATTTATCAACTGGACTATGATCAAAGACTGTCCAATAAACATATATTGAATACGGACAAGATATCCACCGTCTCTGATAATTGTTTGTTTGCTGTGACTTTTTTTTAAGGATAAACATTTTCCCGCAGTTATTGGTTATCAAAAGTAAATTGTATTGTAAAAATATAAAATATCTGAACATATGACCCAAGAAAAATATCGCTTAATGAACCCATCACTTCGCCCGATTTAACAAGACCAGTCTTGGCCAAGGTTCAATGACCAAAACATCTGTGTTCGTTGACACTTACTTGGTAATAACCCGACCTAATCCTCCCCGCCGTGTATTTCTGTTTAAAAATCAACGATATTCCAACGGATAGCATAAACCCGTCCACCAACCTTGTATGATATTCTGTCAAGTTTTTGGTGAATTTTCTGGTCTTTGAGCATAAAAAATCTACCTTTGAGTCACCAAAAAAACAGAATAGTTCACATAAAGGTTAAAATGTATGAGTTATTATTCTGTATTTCCAGACGATTCTTATCAGGAATATGAAAAATTAAGCGAAGCAGTTGCTGCATCGCCAGAATTTATTATTGAACAAAAGTATCGAGGTAGATATGACCAAACCTTTCCTGAGAGGCGTGTAATTGATGACCATTTTTATATTTCATTTTACAATCAAGATGGTTCATTATATAAGCTTGCGAAAAATGGATGGAAAGTTCTACTTATTGATGATCCAGTTAGATATAACTCCCATATCCATATTAAAATTGCAGATCCTAAAGGTGACATCCGGATTTTCGATAAGTTTAGAACGGATTGTCATTATGAAATTATTTATAGAAATACCATTGACGGTGGCGATGGTTTAATTCGATTTTATAGATATTTTCAAGAATTATCAAATTTAGGCAGTTGGGCTGCCCTGGAAAAGGAAAAATATGAAAATATTCCACCAAGTCATAATGTTTTGGGGAACCTTCACAAGTACTATTACGATGTGGATACAAAAACACAACCGAATTTGAACAAGAAAGAGGACCCGCGAAATACGCAATCAAATAATCAAGGAGAAACCCATGATTATCAAAATCAAAGACATATTAATTATGATAATACACATGATTACCCAGAACCTGAAGATTATCATGATAAGGATCAAGAAATAATTGACAGTGCTTTTGATGGCGATGCCGGTGCATATTATATATGGAGAAACCAGTAACAGCGTTTAAGAATTCTTTAATTATTAAGACAGAGGATTGACTGGATAAACCATTCACTTTGACCAGTGTCTGCCGATCCAAATTGACCACCCCTGTGCCGGTGTAAAAATCGGTTCGCGCCGGGGCAAATTGACCACCCCCTGCCGATTCAAATTGACCACCCCTTAGAACGATATTTTCCTTGCTTTTAGGCAGGCATTTATGATTATGTTGACTTGTTATTAACAAATCATAAATGTCAAATAAACTAATCGTTATGAGCAAGGTAAGAAACATTATCAGGCTATACACCGAAGGTGTAAGCAAGCAGTCCATCGGGGATCGGACAGGTCTTCCCCGCAACAGTGTTAAGAAGTATATCAGGCTATTCCTGGCCTCAGACAAGTCCACGGAAGAACTTGAACTGATGAGCGATACGGAGTTGGAGCAGTTCTTTATGGACATGGTCCCGCGCCATTATGTTGAAGATGATCCCCGTTACATTGCAGCAGTAGCGTTTTTCCCAGGGATGGAGAAAGCCTTAAAACACAGGGAAAACACCAAGGAGAAGCAGTGGCAGCAGTACATTGCGCTGAATCCGGATGGATACCGTGTGTCGCAGTTCAAGGGGTATTACATCAAATGGCTGAAGGTGCGCAACCCGGTGATGCACATGGAGCATAAGGCCGGGGAGAAGATGTATGTTGACTATGCCGGGCAAAAGCTGCATCTCATTGATCCTGAAAGCGGGCAAGAGGTGCCTGTTGAAGTTTTTGTTGCTATCCTTGGTGCCAGCCAGTTAACCTACGTAGAGGCCAGTTACAGCCAGAAGAAAGAAGACTTCATCGGCTCTTGTGAGAATGCCCTGCATTTCTTCGGAGGGGTTCCCAATGCCATTGTCACGGACAATCTGAAGTCGGCCGTGATAAAGGGGAACCGTTACGAGCCCACACTCAACGAAGCATTCCGTGACTTTGTAAGTCATTACACGATGTCTGCGCTACCCGCAGCACCATACAAGCCCAAGTACAAGGCGCTGGTAGAAGGAGCCGTGAAGATCATCTATCGCACGATTTACGGCATGGTGAAGGAACGAGTCTATTCCAGCCTGGAACTGATCAACAAGGCTATCGGTGAAGCCCTGGAGCAACACAACAACCGGTTGCTGCAGAACAGGCCATTCAGCCGCAGGCAGCTGTTTGAAGAAACCGAGCGTCAAGCGCTTCGTCCATTGGCCGATCACAGGTATGAACTCAAACACCGGATGATCGTTACGGTGATGAAGAACAATTACGTCAACCTCACTGAAGACAAACATTATTACAGCGTTCCGTATCATTTTATCGGTAAGAAGGTAACGCTGTTGTACAGCCAGAGCGTCGTTGAGGTGTATCACCGCTATGAACGCATTGCCATACACAACAGGAGCAGGCAACCGTATATGTATACGACGGTCAATGAACACCTGGCTTCAAAGCACCGGTACATGAGCGACTGGAACCCAAACACGTTTATTAAACGTGCTGAAGAGGTCGGCCCTGAAACAAAGCAATACATCATTGAGCTACTGAACACGCGTCAGCACCCAGAACAGACATACCGTTCGTGCCAGGGGGTGCTGAGCTTTGCTGCACGTGTAGGTAAGGAGCGGCTTAACAACGCCTGTCGGCGTGCCCTCCAATATGGAGATTACGGATACCAGACCATCAAGGCAATCCTTGAACGGGGACTTGACGGGAACACCGACGAGGCGGAACCAGGCAGTGATCAGCCATTACCACCGCATGACAATATCCGTGGTAAAAACTATTACCGATAAATCTTTCCGGGACTGGGGCCCGATACCGGGCCCCGGCCCCGGTTATTGTTTAACTTAAAACCTGTAAAAATGAATGAACAAACGCTGCAAAAAATGAGACAAATGAAGTTCTACGGCATGGTCAGGGCTTTCCGCGCAAGCATGGAAAATGGCAACATGGACAAAGTAACCAACGATGAGATGGTATCCATACTGATTGACTCAGAGTGGGATGACCGTAACAATCGCCGCATTGAAAGGCAGATGCGCAACGCCCGGTTCCGGTACAAGGCCAATGTTGAACAGTTGCACTTTGACATAGATCGCAACTTGATAAAAACCAGCTGATGCGTCTTGCTGAATGTGTCTTCATCCAACGTAAAGAGAACCTGCTTATCACCGGAAGCACCGGTATCGGCAAGAGTTACATTGCCTCTGCCATCGGGAACCAGGCCTGTACACTGGGATACAAAGTTCTTTACGCGAACTCAACTAAGCTATTTTCAAGGTTGAAGATGGCCAAGGC
>CAIYOZ010000263.1 GCA_903927945.1 uncultured Bacteroidales bacterium
ATCATACTTACCATCATATTCTTGCCGCTGGTATTAATTTGTAATGCTCAGTTGAAATTCAGAACATTCAATTTAGCCGACGTTCGCGAAATCTCTGACAGTATTGCACTTAATGCCAAAGAAAGCTTTAAGTTCGAGGCTGGAGGCATTCCTGAAGGCAACAGAATATATTATGTTGTAAATTATTGCAACGTAAATGATAGCACGAATACAATCAAAATACTGTTCCGGATAAATTATATGGGTGTAAATCAAACTTACCAGGATCAGGGAACAGCTCAGTATTTGTTCTATAAAGTAAGCGGTAGTTTTATTAATCTGTTTCCTTTTTGGTCGAAGTTTATGAAGAAAAATGCTGTAGAAACTGAGATATTTAAAGCAAAAAAGGACGAAACCAATGTTGGTGGTGCGACCTTTGATTTTAATGTTGAATCAGACCATTGGACAATCGAAAAGTTTTAGGTTTTATCAATCAGATTCATAAAGTCGGAGTCGGTTATTCAGTTGAAGTATTTCAAATTGATTTTCGTCAATCTGTTTAAGCAGATGAGTAATGGTTTCGATACCTTCCATATTAATGTCCAGTTCATAATAGAAGTTTACAAATTGTTCGAGCAAACGGAGTTGAGCAGCATCAATAAACCCCGATTCTTTTATCCTGGTGACTTCAATCAATCCTATTTGCTGCAGGGAACTGATAAACGAAACTTCGATGTGGTGATTGGCACAAAACTCTTCGACGGGTATTAAATATCTTGTTTGCATGGTTTTTCTAATTATCAGATTTTGCTATCAACTTCTTACTACTTACTACCGACTACAAACTACCGACTATCTCTCATTTCTTCAAACAATTTCTTTTGTTCTTCGGTCAGATTTACCGGTATTTTGATGGAATAGGTCAATTGTAAATCTCCAAACTGTCCTTCGTGTTTGTAAACCGGAAATCCTTTGCCTTTCAAATTCACTTTCATTCCGTTCTGCGTTTCGGGTTTCACTTTCAGTTTTACCTTTCCATCCAGTGTATCTATGGTTATTTCACCCCCCAACACCGCTGTATATATATCCAGATCAACAGTTGTAAATAAATTTGCCCCCAGGCGTTTAATCTGAGTGTGGTTGGCTACCCCGAAGGTAATATATAAATCACCGTTCGGACCTCCATTAGTTCCTGCGCCGCCATGTCCCGCTATTTTGATTATTTGACCGTTTTCTACGCCTGCCGGAATGGTTATACGAATTGAATCTCCGTTGACGTTTAAGGTTTGTTTGTGGGTTTTGTAAGCGTCTATCAGTTCCAATTTAATTTCGGTGGTATAATCTTCGCCGCGGTATTTGGGTTGTCGGCCTCTGCCAGTTCCCTGTCCACCAAACATAGATTCAAAGAAATCGGAAAAATCACCACCAGCTTGTCCTCCAAAATTGCGGGAACCACGCGACTGAGAAGATTGTGTCTGCTGTTGCCGTTGTTTTTCATATTCATCACCATGTTGCCAGTTTTCACCGTACTGGTCGTATTTCTTCCGTTTTTCGGTATCGCTCAGCACTTCGTTTGCTTCATTTATTTTCTGAAAGTTCGCTTTTGCATCTGCATTATTTGGATTCAAATCGGGGTGATACTTGCGTGCCAATTTCCGGTAGGCATTTTTAATGTCTTTCGGTGTAGCCGATTTATCCAGCCCTAAAATCTTGTAATAATCTACGAAAGTCATACGAACGAAGGCTTAGAATGTAAACACAACAGACACATAGATAGCATTTGATAACATGCCTTTGTGTCTGTTGTGGAATAGTAATTATTGCGGAACCAAATGGAATTCTTTTCTGTCGCTGCCATCCATATAGTAATACCAAAAAGCTTTTTCTTCAAGTTTCAGTATAACCAGTGTTTTAGCGCTGACATTGCTTACTCCGGTAATTTTTATTTCAGCATCATTGGTTTGGAATGCCCAGGTGCCTGTTCCACCTAATATGGCCCACTGAAAATCATAAGTACCCTGCTTTGTAAAGGTTTCGGTGTATGAGGCCATCAATGAGGTGTAATCATTTCCATTTACTTTGTAGTTCTCAACCTGCCAGGCTTTTGAAACCCGGTCTATCTTCGACACAAGAGTGATTCCGCTGTTATCTGGGTATTGGCTGCAACCTTGAAGGCCAACCATCATTAATCCCGATAGGATGACGAGGGTAATTAATTTCTTAGTATTTTTCATTACTTAAAGTTTTTAGTGTGACTTAATTATCACTTAGCAAAGGTGAGAAAATCAGTTTGCCTGCGTGTTGCAAAATTGCATGAAAGAGTTATATAATTCACTGTAATTCAACGGCAAGCAGTAAGCAGTAAGTGGCAAGCCCATTTGTTCTAATGTTCTCTTTTAAAATATCAGGTCTTTATTCTTGCTGTTTACTGCTTACCGCTTACTGCTGTTCAGGTTTCTTTATACACCGGATAATCGGTATATCCTTTTTCATCGGCAGTATAAAACGCTTCCATGTTCAGTTCGTGCGACATAGGCCAATGATTTTTCATCCGCTTCACCAAATCCGGATTGTTTATAAACGGTCGACCAAAAGCGATTAAATCAGCCTGAGAATTTTCAATATCGGCTTCAGCACTTTCTCTGTTGTAACCACCTGAGAGTATTATCGTGTTTTTAAATCGGTTACGGATTATTATTTTAATCTCAGCAGGAACTTCTGGAGCACCCATGCCCGAATGATCGACAATATGTAGGTAGGCAATGCCCAGTTTATTCAGTTCTTCAGCGAGATAAGTGTAGGTTTCGTCAATTTCCGGATAATGTGGCATATCGCTTGCTACACCATAAGGCGATAAGCGAACGCCGGTTTTTTCTTTACCGATAACTTCAGATACTTCTTTTACCACTTCGAGCACAAACCGACAGCGATTTTCGATAGAACCACCATACTTATCGGTACGGATATTACTTACCGGCGAAAGGAATTGTTCCAGCAAATATCCATTGGCAGCATGTAGTTCCACCCCATCAAAACCGGCATCAATAGCGTGTTTGGCGGCTGCCACATATTCGGTAAGTGTAAGCAATAAATCATCGTCATCCATATGTTTTGGAATCGGGAAATCCTGCAACTCCGCCGAGTCAGTCCACATTTGACCCGAAGCACGTACAGCCGATGGTGCTATTATTTGCGCACCTTCCTGTAAATTGAGAGAATGGCTTATCCGGCCTGTATGCATTAACTGCAAAAAGATTTTTCCACCTGCTTTGTGAACTGCAGATGTTGTTTTTTTCCAGCCTTCCACCTGCACCATGAAACAACCCGGTATGCGTGCGTAACCCAATCCGTTGGGAGATGGTGCCGTACCTTCAGTTATGATTAACCCCGCTCCTGCCCGTTGTCCATAATATTCGGCCATTAATTCGTTAGGCACATTACCAATTGCACGGCAGCGGGTCATAGGAGCCATTACAATACGATTCTTTAACGTCAACTGGCCTAACTTGGCAGGCAGAAATAATTTATATCTGTTCATAAGTTTGAAATTTTATAGGTTTTTGTAACAAAACAAAAGTAATGAGAATGGAAAAACAGCATGTTACATAACTCTGTTAATAAGTTACATAATTCACACCTTTGGTATAGCAAAATATTTAATTGCTCCATTTCCAGTTTAGAATTTCCGGCATGTCCTGTCCGAATTTGTTCACAAATAGTTTATGTTCAATAAGTTTGTTCTGCATCAGCTTTTTCAGTGCTGCAGCACTTCCGCTTACTTGAGGCAATCTGCTAATTACATCCATCACCAAATGAAAGCGATCCATATCATTCAACACCGTCATATCGAAATAAGTTGTGATAGTGCCTTCTTCCTTATAACCCCTGACATGCAAATTTCTGTGATTGGTACGCCGATACGTCAAGCGATGAATCAGCCATGGATAACCGTGAAAAGCAAAAATAATGGGTTTGTCTTTGGTAAACAGATCATCAAAGTCCGAATCATTCAATCCATGTGGATGTTCGGCTTCGGGTTGCAATTTCATTAAGTCAACCACATTGACCACCCTGATTTTCAGTTCGGGCAAATATTCCCGAAATATGGAAACTGCCGCCAGAGTTTCGAGCGTTGGAACATCACCGCAACAAGCCATTACCACATCAGGTTCAATATCCTTTTTGCAACTTGCCCATTGCCACACGCCTATTCCTTTGCTGCAATGGATGATGGCATCTTCCATATTCAACCATTGGGGCGCCATGTATTTTCCGGCAATTACCACATTTACATAATCTCTGCTTCGCAAACAATGATCCCAAACCGACAACAAACAATTGGCATCGGGCGGCAGATAAACACGAACAATCGAAGCTTTTTTGTTGGTAACGAGGTCAATAAAACCCGGATCCTGATGGGTAAAACCGTTGTGTGCCTGTTGCCAAACGTGCGAGGCAAGCAAGTAATTAAGCGAAGCAATTTTTTTTCGCCAAGGCAATTCAGCACTTACTTTCAGCCATTTGGCATGTTGGTTAAACATAGAATCAACAATATGAATAAACGCTTCGTAGCAATTAAACAATCCATGCCTTCCGGTGAGTAAATATCCTTCGAGCCAACCTTCGCATTGATGTTCGCTCAGCATTTCCATTACCCTTCCATCAGTAGCCAAAAACTCATCG
>CAIYOZ010000264.1 GCA_903927945.1 uncultured Bacteroidales bacterium
TAATACATAGGACTTCGTGTGGTCGGAACGACCTAGCATGAAGTCTCAGTTGCACTACATCCCAATTGCGATTTTGAAAAGGGGAGAAATAAAGGAGTTTTATGTTCTATGGAGTTATCGGTGGGTTTTGTGGAGTTACGAATAGACTCTTTTGAGGAAAGGAAGAAGTTATAGGTCAGAATAGAGGAATAATCCTATAACAAAATTGAATTATTTGTTTACAAATCAACTGAAAGCGTTCGGTTTGACATGATTTTTCTGAGTTTATGCAACACGAATCCTAACCCACCTTTATCAGTGGGTCACAATGTTGTTTATTAGCAATGTGTTGTTAAATGGTTTGGATAAAGCACATTGGTTGGTGATCGTATTTTGGGAAGTTCTTCCTCTGTGTGCATGTTTCCAATTTTGCAGAAAGGGCATTTGCAAGGATCAAAACCGACAAGTCGAATGATACGCTCCTGTCTAGTTTCCATGGGTTTTGTTATATCTGGCTTATCTTTGAGGGGCATTACTTCTTTTTTGTACCGGCTGCCCAATACACCGTAATACCGGATTTTTACAAAGCGGTATGGCAAGATATGTAAACAAAAGCGACGCAGGAACTCCACACCGGATAATGTGGTAAGTTTCTTATTGGCATTGTCTTTATAATCTTTGTAAGAAAAAGTGACCCCCGAAGCGTCGAGGTGTTTAATACGATTATTGCTGATGGCTACCCGGTGTGAGTATTGTCCCAGATATTTGACAATTTGTTGTGAGTTTCCCAATGGTGGTTCACAATAAACTACCCATGGTTTTGACCAAAGATCGTCCAGTATTGATTGATATTGTGTTAGTCTATTGCTCTTTTTAAGCTGTAGTTTAAGTTTCTCGAGCAGTTTGCCACGAAACACCACACTAAGCATACGTACCGGATAAAGGTACTTACCATCTTTGGTAATGCATTTGAGTTTTCCTTTCAGGGTTAATCCTGCAGCAGGTACAATACAATGAATATGTGGATGTAGACTCAGGTTTTGACCCCAGGTATGCAACACACAGATAGCACCGGTTTCAACGCTATAATGAGTATAACCAAAGGTTCGAAGCGTCGACCAGACACAATCAAACATAGCTGAGTAAAAGGCTTTACTGTCGAGCAAACATATCTGAATTAATGCTTCGGGTACTGTAAAAACAACATGAAAGTATTTTACATTCAAGGCATCGTTCATACGGTCCTCAGCCCAAATAGCTTGTTTGGAAGCCTGGCATTTAGGACAATGTCGATTGCCACAACTGTTGTAACTAATACGTTCTTTGCCACAGCTATCGCACACATCCCTGTGTCCGCCCAATGTGACTGTGCGGCATTGTTGCAAGGCATCTAGGGTACGCAAGGTAAATGTATTGGGATGACATTGGGCAATAAAGGATTCACCAAATTGTCGGATAATTTGGGAAACTTCATATTCAGGGCGTTCCATTATTTCGCTGGATAAAGGGTATCCAACGGACTATGAACAGGCAAAAGTGGACATTGAGCCACGTGCAAATAAATCATGGTCGTTTCAATTTTGGCATGACCCAGCAGTTCTTTAATGGTAACAATATTCAATCCATCTTCGAGCAGATGAGTGGCATACGAATGACGCAGGGAATGGATGCTTACCTCCTTTTGGATGGAAGTCTTTTTCAAGGCAGCACTAAATATCCAGTTCAAACCTTTGGGGCTGTAACAGCCATTGGGTTCTTTGCCATTGAAAAGCCAGATTTGAGGATGTTCGACAGCAAGATATTTCTTCAAACCGACAGCCATATACTCCGAGAGCGGAACAATACGGTCCTTCTTATATTTGCTTTGCCGGATGTGAATGGTTTTACGCTCGAAGTCAAGGTCCGAGAGTTTCAATGCAATGATTTCCTGCGAACGAAGTCCGCCGGAATAAGTCAAAGCCAGAATGATACGGTGCTTCAAAAGCGTGGGAACTTTGAACAGTTCGCGCAGCTCGCTCCTGTTCAGAATAACAGGAAGTTTGAGTTCTTTCTTTAATGAAGGTAAATCAACGGCACGCTGGGAAAGCCCAACATGACGATAATAATACCGCAAGCCATAAACGGTGTGTTTAAAACCACTCCGAGAAGGAGAATTAGCATCAAGTGCAAGAGAAGTAAGATACTCAGTTAGTTCTTCATCCGAAATGTCTTCTGGCAAACGTTTGAAATGAAGGCTCACCAGTGCAATACGGTGCATGTAGTTGTAAAGGGTACTTTCGCTCTGACCCCGAAGAGCGGTTTGTTGGCGTAAAGTGGTAAATACGTGAGAAAAACCATCTACAGTTTGGATGGCACGTTGAAGTGTTGTAAATTCGCCTTTTTGTTTCATGTTGCTGAACATTAAAAAATTAGTAATGATTTTTTTAGGGAGGATCGCTTCCTCCCGTTCAGTATCTTTAAACGAAAACATCAGATAATTAAGTATTTAAAGCTAGCCCACGAATGTGGGATTTAGTGCAACTACCGTCAGCTCACCCATGCCACTTGTGAAATAGCCCGCTCAGCCGGACAGTTCATGAAGGAAGAACGCAAGGGTTTTCAAGTATCGATGATTGAAAGCAAAGGTTTGCACGATTTGGTGAGTTATGTAGACAAGGAATCGGAGAAACAAATCATAGAACAACTGACGAAGTTATTACCCGAATCGGGCTTTATTGCCGAGGAAGGGACCAGCACGAAAAAAGGGGAAAGGTATAACTGGGTGATTGATCCGTTGGATGGCACTACTAATTTTATCCAGGGAGTTCCTATCTATGCAGTGAGTATTGGTCTGCTGGATTATGACGAATTAGTGCTGGGAGTAGTGTATGAAGTTTGCCTCGATGAATGTTTTTATGCCTGGAAGGGGGGAGGAGCCTATTTGAATGGTGATCCGATTTTTGTATCCGAACGGGATGATATTCATGATGCTTTGCTGGCAACCGGATTTCCTTATTCTAATTTTGATCAGTTGGATGAATACCTGGCCTTGTTGAAGTGGACCATGACTGAAGCGCGAGGAGTTCGACGCCTGGGTTCAGCAGCTACCGACCTGGCCTATGTAGCCTGCGGGAGGTTTGATTCATTCTGGGAATATGATTTGAAACCCTGGGATGTAGCAGCTGGATCGTTGATTGTAAAAGAAGCGGGCGGAGTCGTGACCGATTTTAGCGGTGGAACTAAATACTTGTTTGGAGGGGAAATTATTGCTTCAAATGCGCTTCTGGCATCCTTGATGCTTGAAAAGGTAGGAAATTTTATGGAATAGATTATTCTTTTTGACGCTGTCAGGTGCAAGCACGCTGACAGGTCGAATCATAAAACCTGACAACGTCGCAGACTTGTCAGCGTTATAAAATAAATAAAAATAGTATGTTGATTAACGAACGCGATACACGCCACGAGCGATTGATACTGGTGGCAAATGAAATGATGACGGCAGCCCGTACGGCTCCTAAAGGAAAAGGAATTGATATTATCGAAGTGTTGATGGTGACGGGTGAAACCATTGTTCAATTATCGAAAGCAATGATTGAATATTCCCAGAAAACGGGCATGAAGTTTATTACACGCGATGCCAATAATATACTCCACGCAGAAGCCGTCATTCTTATCGGTACAAAACAGAAAACGCAGAGCCTGAATTGTGGATATTGTGGATTTGATACCTGTGCTGAGAAATTGACTTATCCTGATGTACCGTGTGCCATCAATACAGTGGATGTAGGTATTGCCATTGGCTCGGCATGTTCCACAGCTTCCGATCACCGGGTGGATAGCCGTGTCATGTTCTCCGTTGGACGAGTTGCACAGGAACAGTACATGATGCCGGGTTGCAGCTCCATATACGGTATCCCCATCAGTGGTTCCACCAAGAATCCTTTCTTTGACCGGGTTTTTACACCACCTCAGGCAGAACCTGTAAAATAGATACATCTTCGAACATCAATCGTCATGCCTCAAAGGTTAATAGAGGCCTTTTGACGAAAGAAGGATTTGTCTTGGGTAGTTCTGTCCATTGAGACGCTTAGCTTGTTATATGGACCTTTAAATGCTTGCTAACTGTATGTAGTTTTTGAAAATTATGGATAAAATTTCATTTCGATCGAAAGATAAACTATGGACGCAAAGTTTTATAAGTGCATGTGCCAGTAATTTTTTACTCTACTTCGCTTTTTATCTGTTACTTCCCATTCTGCCATTGTACCTGATCGAAGATTTTCATACCTCTAAGTCGTATGTTGGAATCATCTTATCGTGTTACACAGTGGCGGCTTTGCTTATCCGTCCCTTTGCCGGGTTTATTCTCGATATATTTAAACGAAAACCTATCTATCTGCTGGCCTATTTGCTGTTTGTCATTACATTCATAGGCTACCCACTGGTAACAGTGGTCAGTATGTTTTTGTTTTTGCGGATCATGCATGGCTTCACTTTTGGGATGGTCACTACTGCCGGGAATAGCTTCATGGTGGATATTATGCCGGCTTCACGAAGAGGAGAGGGGTTAGGCTATTTTGGGGTAGCAAATAACCTGGCAATGGCGATAGGACCTATGATCAGTCTTTTCATGCACGATTTTTACAGTTTCAACACCATTTTCTATACTGCAATTGGAAGTGGAATTCTAGGGTTGCTGGTTGTTTTTACCATCAAGTCGGATAAAGCTTTTGAAAGACGCATCAAAGAACCCCTGGCATTTGACAGGTTTTTTCTAATGAAAGGATTCTATTCCGGATTAAGTTTGTTAATGCTAGGATTGCCCTATGGGATGTTGACCACTTACATTGCAAGTACTATTATGGTATAGTTATTATTTATATTATCTTTGTGGTGTCAAAATATGGCACAATACAAACTAATAGTTAATAATTAACATTATGAAATCAACTAAAAAAGCATTCATTCTGGGCAAAGGTTACACACATTTTGCAATTTGTAAAAGTACTAATTTAATTTTGAACGGTTGGGATTATAAGAATTATGAACAAACAGAATTAACATCTGAAAAAGATTATTATTTCTTTCAAGATTTAACTGATATGTTTGATGGTGGTGTTGATAAAAAGGATGTTAAAATTCTAACAAGGATATCTGTTGAAAAACTTAACATTGTAATAACTGAATTGCTTATCTGCTTAGAACAAGTTGATTTTTCAATTCTTAATTATATCTCTTAATGGTGTTGGTGGCGTCTCCACTGCTTGCTGCATTAGCCGAAAAAATAGTTTTCCTCTATGTGTCGATAGCTTTCTATTAAATCGA
>CAIYOZ010000265.1 GCA_903927945.1 uncultured Bacteroidales bacterium
TAACCACAATAGACACATTAGATCACAATAGGAACTAATGCCTATAAAACATATATTAATATTAAAAAATCTAACAATAGAAATTACAAATCAACCGAATTTACCGGTGAGGTATCCTTCGGTGCGTGGATCTTTAGGCTTGGTAAAGATCGTCTTAGTATTTTCGTATTCAATCAGTTCGCCCATATACATAAACATGGAATTGTCGGAGATACGGGCTGCCTGTGACATGTTGTGTGTAACCAGTACGATGGTATACTGTTTTTTCAACTCTACCAGCAGGTCTTCGACCTTGGCAGTAGCAACCGGGTCGAGTGCCGAGGTAGGTTCGTCGAGCAGGATCACATCGGGTTTAAAGGCCAGGGCACGGGCAATACAAAGCCGTTGTTGCTGACCACCGGACAGGAAGGTACCTTTCTTGTGCAAAGCCCCTTTTACCTCATCCCACAAGGTGACATCCCGCAAGGAGGTCTCTACTATTTCGTCCCGTTCGTTACGTTTCAAATGGATACCGTTCAGTTTATAGCCTGCGATCACATTTTCGTAGATGCTCAATGTAGGGAAAGGGTTTGGACGTTGGAACACCATACCGACCTTGCGGCGTAACTTCACAGTGGACATGTCGTAGATATTTTCATCATACAACTTAATTTTCCCTTGTGTTGAAATGTTCGGATAGAGTTCATGCATCCGGTTCATGGCCCTCAATAGGGTTGTCTTGCCGCAACCCGAAGGTCCCATAATGGCTGTAATGGCATTTTTAGTAATGACGGCAGATACATTTTTTACGGCAAACTTATCTTTGTCGTAGGCAATGGAAAGTCCCTCGATGGATAAAATAGAAGTTTCGGGAGTAATATTAATTTCGTTGATCATCTTTTATCAATGTGTCTTTAATAAAGTTATAATTTTATTTCTGACCCCTAATTTCCATGATGGGAACTTCAAGGCCTTCATTGTTACGCATTTCGACGTGCGGCAATCCATTTAGCGAGCAAGTTTAGGATGAGGACAAATCCCATCAGGAACAAGGTGGAACTCCAGATCAGATCGACCATATTGGGGTCGTTGTAAAACTGCCACACCAACAAGGGAACGGCACTGACCGGTTTGACCACATTCCAGTTGATGGCAGGATTACCCAGGGTAGTGAGCATTAAGGGTGCCGTTTCTCCCAGGATACGGGATACCGCCAACAAGATACCTGTCATCAACCCGCTGAAACTGGTCGGAATCAGTACCCTGAAAATCACTTTGTAGTACGGGGTCCCCAGGGCAATAGCCGCTTCTTTCAGGGTGTCGGGAATCATCTTCATGGATTCTTCGGTAGAGCGGATGATCAACGGCAGCATCATGAGGGAGAGGGCCACACTACCGGCCAATACAGAATATCCATGGGTCACGTTGACCACTACCCAAAGGTATACGATCAATCCCACCACAATGGAGGGCACCCCTTGCAAGACATCCGTAATATCGCGAATAACACCGGCATAGCGTTTCTTGCTGTTTTCGTAAAGATATATTCCGATCAGGACACCAAAAGGAATAGCAATCAACGAGGCAAGCCCCACCAGGTAAAGCGAACCTGTGATACCGTTGACAATTCCTCCGGGAATAACCTGTCCACTCGACTTTGCCATCATGGCGGTGAAAGTATCTGGAGCAGACTGGGTGAAAAAGGCCCAGTTAATCTGATGATAACCCTTGAGTACACAACTGCCAATGATCAGGAACACAAAGGAAATAGTGATGAGGGCAAAGAATATGACCGCACCTAAAAAGACGCGATCCTTGACCTTTCGTCTGACTGAATGATCCTGCATCAACAGGGTCCTGTTATTTGCTGTGAAATTGTTAGCTAATTCCATTAGGCCATTTTTTTAATAATAAACTTTCCAACCGCATTAATGAGGGTTGTAATCACAAACAAGAGTAATCCGATTTCAATCAGGGAACTTAACTGCAGTCCGTTTGCCTCGCCAAATTGATTGGCGATCACACTGGCCATAGAGTTACCGGTACTAAAGAGCCCTGTAGGTATAATATTAGCATTTCCGATAAGCATAGTCACCGCGAGTGTTTCGCCCAAGGCACGTCCGAATGCCAATATATAACTGGCAGCAATTCCTGAACGGGCATTAGGTAGAATAACGTTCCAGATAACTTCCAGCCGTGTTGCACCTAATGAATAGGCTGCTTCTTTCAGTTCATTGGGTACCATCTTGATGGTGGCGCTGCTCAACGAAGTGGCATAGGGAATGATCATGATGGCGAGGATAAGTCCTGAAGTAAAGATACCGTATCCCTGGGGGCTTAATCCGATGGAGACGATGAAAGGCCTTAAAATATAAAAACCCCACAGCCCATAGATAATGGAGGGGATACCGGCCAACAAATCGACCAATGTACTAACTATCGATGCCATGCGGGTATTATTAAAATACTCAGCCACAAACAACGACGTGGAAAAAGCCATCGGCAGGGCAATGACCAATGCCAGTATAGAAGTAAACAACGTGCCGCAAATAAACAGCAGGGCACCATATTGTTCCCTTCCCTGGGTAGGATCCCACTTGGAAGAGGTTATAAAATCCCATCCAAACTGATGGAAAGAAAGCATGGAACCCCGTACCAGGGCTAAAATCATGCCTCCTGAAATAAGCAGTATCAGTAACGACGCTGTAAATAAAACGTTCTTTAAAATCTTATCACTGTTCACTTGTTGCTGTATTAGTTATAATCAATCGAGCCTTTCACCCTGCAAATGCAGAATGAAAGGTTCTATTGAATAAGTTTAAAACACTCTTATTTTAAAACCGGTTTCCCGTTGTAAGTCACTGTTTTTAAGATAGCTTTCGCTCTCAAGACAACAGCAGCAGGTAGCGGAGCATAATTTGTTTGTGTAGCAATTGCCTGTGCAGCAGGGCTTATCACATATTGAATCAGTTTAAGGGTAGCCTGAACCTGAGGCAATGAACGTTTGTTGTAACTTTGTTCCTTATAAAGAATCAACCATGTAAATCCTGAGATTGGATAAGCAGTAGCAGCTGAGGAATTCGTCAACATGACACGGGTGTCAGCAGGAATAACCCCTTTACCGGAAGCACTTACCGAAGCAATGCTGGCTTTGATAAATTTACCGGCTTGATTCTGCAGGGAAGCTGAAGCAATCTTTTCAGCAAAAGCATATTCCGAACCAATGTATCCGATAGCACCTACAGTTGAATGAACTGTTCCGGCCACTCCGGGATTTCCTTTGGCTCCAATACCTACCGGCCATTTCACTGATTTACCGGTACCGATTTTACTCTTCCATTCTTTGCTTACTTTGCTCAGGTAATCGGTAAACATGTTTGTGGTACCACTACCGTCTGAACGGTAAACCACGGTGATCACTTCGTTAGGGAATTTTACAGCTGGATTCAGCTTTTTCAAGGAAGCGTCGTTCCAGTTTTTAATCTCTCCCATCAAGATCTTCACCAATACATCAGGTGTCAGTTTGATATCCTGAATTCCGGGAAGGTTAAATGCTACCACAACCGCACCGCTACAAGTGGGAATGTGAATAATCGGAGCCGGCATAGCAGCTAATTCGGCATCACTCAGGAAAGCATCGGTAGCACCGAAATCAACGACTTTATCTGTCAAACTTTTGATACCTGCACCTGAACCAACACCACCGTAGGATACTTTGGTACCGGTCGTTGCCGTATATTTAGCAAACGACATGTTGTAAAAAGGCAGTGGAAATGTAGCTCCGGCACCTGAAAGTGAAATTTCGCTTTGACAAAATGCAGAAGCACTTATAAGAACGAAAGCTAAAAATAAACCTACTTTTTTCATAATGATAATGTTATTAATTATGTTTTGTAATTAGTTTAAATGTACTTATTAGAAATTCACTCCTAAGTTTAAATTAATTGTCGATACGGCAAATGCACCTGCAGTCTTTGCATCAGCAGAAGGAGCTGCATAACGGAAATTCGGGGTGATTTGGATTCCTTTAACAGGAGCAAATTCTACGCCTACCATGTAAACCTGACCATCTGTTCCTGTTTTTGTAGAATTCCAAGGTAAATTAGTAGTAGTGGAAACACCATTCGTAGTAGTCGTTTTAGAGATTTTATCAGAAGATAAATCATCAAAACGGGCATACACAGAAATCATTTTTACTATTGGCAACGTACCATAAACTGATAAACCTGACCAGTTTTGACCTTTCACATTTCCCTTACCACTTTGAGTATTGTATTCAGCGGCTAATGTTCCTTGCACACTCTTGTAAGCTACAAAGAAGTTTAATGAAGATTGAGCTACCTTTGTAGTGGCATATGACTGATTAGCCATATTATCATAATAAACACGGGCAAAAAGATTCTTAATAGGTTGAACGGTCAAACCTGCTGCAAACTTGAATGTACTGTCTGCCTGCACTTTTTTGTAACCTTCACCATTTAAAACTTCTAAATCTAACGCAACTTCCGGAATAAATTGAAGCTTCACTTTTGCACCAAGGTCAGCGCTATTTCCAAAACCATATTGATCCTGGAAGGATTTATAGATATAACGTTTTCCCCAAACTGATTCCTGAAGGCCAAACATATTTTCTCCTACCAGCCCTAAATCAGCTGTTACCATTCCATGATTATATTCTCCGTATGCATTTTTCAAAAATGCTGTAAAAGCAGAAACGCCTGGAGCTGTTGTACCAGCTGCCGCATTGTTTGCAACATCAAATACGATTTTACTTGAAAAATCGGTACTAAAATTATAACCATATCCAAAATACGCCCGTGTAATCTCAAATGCATTATTCGTAGTACTGTTAGTACTTACATGGGTGAAATCACTGAAGATCGTTACAATCGGTTTTCCGTTAGGAACAAAAGCGGGAGTTGTTGTGTCTGCCGTTTGTGCTGAAATCGTATAACTCATTCCAACCAATAGCATCAAGCTTAAATAAATCTTTTTCATTTTTTGTTTTTGTTTTATTTTACATTAAATTTCGAAAGCAAAAGTATAGGGTTCCTGTTACGTCCTTGTTACGGAGTTATTACAATCGTATTAAGAAATATTCGACATTTGATATGCATGTAAGCATCAACCGATATTCACATGGTTTTACAGAGCATGAAACATATGGTATCTATTGTATGACAATAATTTAACATAATAACGTGATATAATTTCAAATTCTAACCTTCTTTAGATCTTATTGTTTGTCAATTTTTTTATCGCATAGGAATTTGGCAAGATTACGTCAAAAAAACATTCAAGCAGCCATTAAAAGTACCGTATTAGATGATTGTAGCAGTTTTGTAACACGTTCTTAGTTTGTATGTAATATTAATTTCATTACTTTGTACAGTAATATTCCAATTAAACAATTCTCCAATTCTCCAATTAACCAATTAACCAATTACACAATTCAATAATCAATATGAGACTCGTCCAACATGAACTATCTGCCCTGCGCCAGGATTTAATCGATATGTGGCAACTGGTGATTTCCCAGGTGGCCAATGCCGGTGAAGCCATCCTCTCATTCGATAAGGACCTGGCTACAAAAGTAAACCTACGGGAAAAGAAGGTGGATGCCTACGAATTGAAGATCGATGGCTTTTGTGAAAACATTATTGCACTCTATCAACCGGTTGCAGTTGACCTTCGATTTGTGCTGGCTGTTTTCAAAATAAACTCTAACCTGGAAAGAATCGCCGACTTCGCCAACGGAATTTCGCACATACTGGTCAACAATCCTTCTGTGATCGTCGATGCTGAGGTGATATCTGATACCCATCTGCAGGACATGATTGATCAGGTGAACAAAATGCTTGCCCAGGGACTGGAAGCTTTTGAGAATGAAAAATCAAACTTTGCTGCCGCTATTTTCGCCGAAGATAACACGGTAGATGAAATCAATGAAAATGCAGTCCATGTGGTAGCAGCCTATATCCAGAATAATCCGGACAGGGCATACGAATGCCTGGAACTGATTGGTATCTTCCGTAAGCTGGAACGAATCGGGGACCATTGTTCGAACATTGCCGAAGAAATATTCTTCTATATTGATGCCAAAGTGCTAAAGCATGCACCGAAAGACATCAAATAGTGATTAGTGATAAATGATAAGTGATAATAGTTAATAACCAAGAATTAGCTAATATTTATTTTAATGTCATATCTTTGTAACAGATATTACACAGTACCGAAATAAACTAACAGTTTCTTTGTATTAAATTAATAATGCAATAAGTGTATGAATTCATATCGAATATTAGTAGTTGACGACGAAGAAGATTTATGTGAAATCCTTCAATATAACCTGGAAACCGAGGGATACTCTGTTGATGTGGCTTATTCGGCTGAAGAGGCATTGAAAAAGGATATCAGCAGTTACAACCTGTTGTTGCTTGACGTGATGATGGGAGAAATATCCGGGTTTAAAATGGGACGAATACTTAGTGAAGATCCTAAGACAGCCATCGTCCCAATTATATACCTTACGGCCAAAGATTCGGAAACCGACCGCTTGACAGGATTCAATATCGGAGCCGATGATTATATCTCCAAACCATTCTCTATCCGGGAAGTACTGGCACGTGTAAAAGCAGTAATCCGCCGTATTGAAGTAAAGAAAACAGACATACTGCCTGCTGCTTATTTGAAGTATGAGAACCTGGAGATGTCGCTCGAAAACAAAAAAGTGATACTCGAAGGAATAGAGATCCCGTTCACCAAAAAGGAATTTGAAATACTGAAACTCCTGTTACAGAATAAAAACAGGGTATTCTCACGGGATGAAATGCTGCTTAAAGTTTGGAGTGATGAAGTGATCGTGCTCGACCGCACCATTGATGTGAACATCACCAGGCTTCGCAAAAAAATAGGACCCTACGGTAAAAATATTGTCACAAGGCTGGGTTATGGATATGTTTTTGAAGAATAAAGAACCCCTAAATCCCCTAAAGGGGACTTCACAGAGAAGAATTGAGATCATACGATGAACAAAAGAAAACTAATATAATTCCCCTTTAGGGGTTAGGGGTCAATGAATTTAAACAAACGGATATTCCTATATTTTTTCAGCATCTTTTTTTTGATGCTGGCCATCATTTGCTTTTTCCAATACCGCAGGGAGAAGGAATTCCGCACCGAACAACTCGATCAACAACTCAGCACGTATAACTACACGATCAACCGGTTTGTAAATGAGCAACATCCCGACTGGGATAAGTTGAAGGATTATGTCCGGTTATTCCCCGATAGTGCATTGCGGGTATCAGTGATCGATACCACCGGAGTAGTTGTTTTTGACTCATCGGTCAAAAAAGATACTGTACTTGAGAATCACCTCCATCGTCCTGAAATTGAAATGGCCAATAGTTCCTTTAACGGGAAAGCTATCCGTCATTCTGTTTCTACGGGAAAGGATTATTATTACCTCGCCCACCGGTTCCCTAAAGAATATGTCCGCAGCGCTTTACCTTATAATGTCAGCCTGGTGAGCATGCTCAAAGCCAATACTTTTTTCCTTTATTTTATGGCCATGGTGCTGATTCTGGCGGTGATTGCATTATTCATTATCTCCCGTAATTTTACCCGTTCCATTGACCGGCTTCGTATATTCACCCAGAAAGCGGAGAAAGAAGAGATCCCGGATACAGACATCGAATTCCCGAATGACGAACTGGGCGAAATCAGTAAAAACATTGTACAGCTCTACAAATTACTGCTGGTCACCAAAGATGAAGTTGCCCGCGAACGGGAAAAACTGATCAAACATCTTCAGATTTCACAGGAAGGACTGGCCATTTTTTCGTCCTCAAAGAAAGAAATACTGGCCAACACCCATTTTATTCAGTACACCAATATCCTTTCCGACAAACAATGTGAGAGTTCGGATGAGATATTTTCACTGCCTGAATTTGATGATATCAATGAATTTATCGAGAATAGCCTGCAAAACAATGAACTGAAACGCAAAAGGCTGATCGTAGAGAAAAGCGGGCATACCTTTTCGGTCCAATGTATCGTCTTTCAGGATAATACTTTTGAGATTTCTATCAACGATATTTCAGTACAGGAACATGAAAATGAATTGAAACGCCATTTGACCCAGAATATATCCCATGAGCTAAAAACTCCGGTGAGCAGCATTTTGGGTTACATGGAAAGTATTCTCGAAAACCCGGACATGGATCCGAAGCGTCAACGATTCTTTGTGGAACGTTCGTTTCAACAGGCTCTCCGGTTAAGTGCCCTGTTGCAGGACATCACAACACTCAACAAAATGGATGAGGCCAAGCGGTTATTTGAAAAAGAGACCTGCAATGTTTCGGAAGTTATCCAGGATGTACTCAACGATGTGCATCTCGAAATAGAACAAAAGGAATGTGTGGTATTGAAAAACTTTGCTCCTGAGCTGCAAATCATGGGCAATCGCTCACTGCTCTATTCCATTTTCCGCAATCTGCTTGATAATACGCTTACCTATGGTGGCGAAAAACTGACAGTCGATATCAGTTGTTACCGCGAAGATGAACAGTATTTTTATTTCTCTTTCAGCGATAATGGCGTGGGAGTTGATGAAGTACATTTAAACCGATTATTCGAACGTTTTTACCGTGTGGATAAAGGCCGCAGCCGCAAGATGGGAGGAACAGGTCTTGGACTTGCCATTGTGAAAAACGCTGTATTGAACCATCGTGGTAAAATCTCAGCCAAAATAGTTCCAACCGGTGGATTGAGCTTTATTTTTTCGCTGCGCAAGTACTAATAATAAGTCAACTGAAGAACTGATAAAAGAAATGTGATATATTTGTATTTACAAGACTTCAATAATCATCATAATTTCAAATATCATGAGTAATATCAAACTTTTCGAAAGCAAGGAAATTCGGAGTTACTGGGATGAAAAAGAGCAACAATGGTATTTTTCAGTAATTGATGTAGTTCAAGTTTTAACTGATAGTATCAACCCGAGAGATTATTGGTTTAAAATGAAATTAAGGGTTAATACTGAAGCGGGACTTTAACTGTCGACAATTTGTCGACAGTTAAAAATGAAAGCTAATGATGGAAAAATGCGATTAACTGATGCTGCAAATGCAAAAAGTCTGTTGCGAATCATTCAATCAATACCTTCTCCAAAAGCTGAACCGTTCAAGTTATGGCTGGCACAGGTAGGTTCAGACCGGTTGGACGAAATAGAAAATCCCGAATTAGCAACTCGACGAACCCGTGAATTATACAAGGCTAAAGGTTATACCGACGATTGGATTGAAAAACGTATGCGTAGTATTGCCATCCATGAGGAATTAACCGGTGAATGGAAAAACAGAGGCGTGAAAGAAGAAATTGAATATGCCATTCTAACAGCAGAAATATCAAAAGCAACATTTGGATTGACACCCTCAGAATACAAACATATAAAGAATTTAAAGTCGCAGAATTTACGTGACCACATGACTGATCTTGAGTTAATTTTCTCTATGTTAGGAGAGGCATCTACTAAAGAAATTGCAGTCAATACAGACACTCATGGTTTTGACGAAAATAAAAAAGCAGCTAAACAGGGTGGTAAGATAGCCTGAGATGCACGAAAACAACTGGAACTAAAATCAAGGAAAAAAGTAGTAACTAGCGATAATTATTTGCCAGAAAGAAACAACCCTATAAACTAAAATAACAACACGTACGGCATGCCTGTGTTCCGCAACAAATGGACCCCCTTATTTTTAAGTAACTTTTTGGGAGTTTACAACGACAACCTGGTTAAGAATTGCATCATATTTATTGCCGTGGGTTGGGTTTTACCCCGTTGGATGACCCAATCGCAACTAATCTCTATGGTTTCCGCTTCACTGGTGGTACCCTATCTTTTCCTTTCACCCATTGCCGGCCGATTGGCAGTGATTTATTCAAAAAAGAAAGTATTCCGTCTCTGTAAATTGCTGGAAATACCTGTACTGTTCGTAGCATGCGTGGCATTTTATTTTCAATGGGTCATGGTGGCGGTATTTGTGGTATTACTCATGGGAATACTGAGTTGCTTGTATTCACCCTCCAAGTACAGCTTAATTCGGGATATCGGTGGTGAAAATGGGGTTTCTTTCGGGAGTGGGGTCTTCGAAATGATGGCTTTCCTGGGAATCCTTATTGGAACGGTAACTGCCTCTATCGTTTCGGACATCTATAGTACGTGGATAGCATTTTCACTCTTTATCGGATTAGCAGTCCTCGGCTACTTGATAACACGTTCCATTCAGGCAGAGGAATTACCCGAAAACAAGGATGGTGTCGGCACCTTGAATCCTGTCAGGTTTCTGGTCGTTTCCTATAGGTTTGCCAGCGAACATACCCATGTTAACAGTGCCGTGTTTGGAGCATCTGCCTTCTGGCTTATCGGCGGTATGTTGCAAATGAACCTGGTGATCCACTGCAAACATTTCTATCACACTTCAAATACGGTTACCGGCATGGTCATGGCTTGTGCAGCGATAGGCATTGCCCTGGGTTGTTGGGCAGCCGGGCGCATATCGGGGAAAGAAGTGAAGAAAGGCCTTATCCTGATTGGTATTGCCGGAATGAGCCTGTTGTTTTTCCTCCTTACCTTTTTTCATCTGCCCATGGGATTATTTGTATGTTGTATTTTCAGTGTGGCTTTTATGGGAGGACTGTTTCAAATACCCTGTCTGTCCATGCTTCAAAATGCTCATCTGGGTCGTAAACTGGGTGATATGATCGGGTATCTGAATCTCATCACCTTTGCATTTGTATTGCTGGGCACTTTGTTCTTTTCACTGACTACCTATTTTACGGCTGAAAATAGCTTTGCCGTATTTGGCGTTATCCTCACCTTTTGCCTTATTGTCACCGGTTACTTCCTGTTGAAATCTCCTGAGTTTTGGAAAGAGACAAAAGCCATGATAGTACCCTCCAAAACCCATAATCTATAAAGGGAAACTGATTACCGTATTTTTCTAAACAATCATTTAAAATCCTTTTCTTACGCCTCTCATAAATCCATTTGGGATTTGAATTGATCTCTTTTTCCTGTCAGGGGTGAAGGGTTAAAAACCATGTTGTAAAACATAGAATTTACAAATACAATTTTAATAAGGAATTCATACATTGCCATACGATTTTTCATGATAAAAAAACAACAATTTTTTAGTATTAATTCTTTTAATTTTAATACAGTATGAAAGTATATCAATCGAATGAAATTAAAAACATTTCATTGCTGGGATCGTCCGGCTCGGGGAAAACCACTCTTGTGGAAGCTATGCTTTACGAGAGTGGTGTTATAAAACGCAGAGGCACAGTGAATGGCCAAAACACAGTGTCCGATTATTTTCCCGTAGAAAAAGAGTATGGCTATTCCGTCTTTTCAACGATCATTCAAACTGAATGGCTTGATAAAAAACTAAACTTTATTGACTGCCCCGGTTCTGACGATTTTATTGGTGGTGTAGTGACCTCACTCAACGTAACCGATACCGCCCTCATCCTTCTCAACACCCAATATGGGGTAGAAGTTGGAACCAACAACCACTTCCGTTATACCGAAAAATTTAATAAGCCTGTTATTTTTGTCACCAACCATCTCGATCAGGAAAAAGCTGATTACGACCGCACGTTGGAGCAATTGAAAGATAATTATGGGAATAAAATTGTACAGATACAATATCCAATGAATGTGGGTTCTCAGTTTAATGCTGTGGTAGATATCCTGAAGATGAAAATGTATCGTTGGAAACCCGAAGGTGGAGTGCCTGATGTATTGGAAATCCCTGACAGTGAAATTGAAAAAGCTCAAAACCTGCATAACCTGCTGGTAGAAGCAGCTGCAGAACATGATGAAGAACTGATGGAGAAATTCTTTGATCAGGGTTCTTTGTCAGAAGATGAAATGCGTATTGGTATCCGCAAGGGACTGATACATCGCGAAATGTTCCCGGTATTCTGCGTTTGTGCAGGACGTGATATGTGTGTACGCCGTCTGATGGAGTTTGTAGGCAATGTATCACCGAGTGTCAGCCAGACCCAAAAACCAATGACTATCGAAGGACAAGAGATTGCTCCCGATCCAAACGGGCCTACCAGCATCTATTTTTTCAAAACAAGCGTTGAACCGCATATCGGTGAAGTATCTTATTTCAAGGTGATGAGTGGTAAACTAAAAGAAGGTGATGACCTGGTTAATGTGGACCGCAGTTCAAAGGAACGAATCAGCCAGATCTTTGCCGTGGCCGGACAGATTCGTACCAAGGTGGAGGAAGTCGTGGCAGGTGACATTGGCGCCACGGTAAAACTAAAAGATACACGTACCGGAAATACATTGAACGTAAAGGGCTGCGAATATGACTTTAAGGAAATTAAATATCCCGAACCCAAATACCGCAGGGCTATCAAAGCCAAGTCAGAAGCTGATGAGGAAAAGCTGAATGAAATACTCACCCGTATGCACGAAGAAGATCCTACCTGGGTGATTGAGCAATCGAAAGAATTAAAACAAACGATCCTATACGGACAGGGTGAGTTCCACCTGCGTACATTGAAATGGCGTTTGGAGAACAATGACAAGATATTCATTGAATTCAAGGAACCAAAAATCCCCTATCGCGAAACCATTACTAAGAATGCCCGTGCCGATTACCGTCACAAGAAACAATCGGGTGGATCCGGACAGTTTGGCGAGGTACATCTGATCATTGAACCGTATTATGAAGGAATGCCTGCACCCGATCTGTTCCGGTTCAATGGCCAGGAATTCAAGATCAGTAACCGTGACACCCAGGAAGTTCAATTGGAATGGGGCGGCAAACTGGTACTGGTGAATAGTATTGTCGGCGGAGCCATTGATTTGCGCTTCCTGCCTGCCATTATGAAGGGAATCATGGAACGCATGGAACAAGGTCCGCTGACAGGCTCCTATGCGCGCGACGTGAGGGTTATTATCTATGATGGCAAGATGCATCCGGTGGATTCAAACGAAATATCGTTCCGCCTGGCTGGTCGTAATGCCTTTTCATTGGCTTTCAAGGCGGCAGGTCCTAAACTGTTGGAACCAATCTACGATGTGATTGTCCAGGCTCCTTCCGATCGTCTGGGGGACGTTATGAGTGACCTTCAGGGACGTCGTGCGGTGATCATGGGCATGGAGAGCGAGAAAGGATATGAAAAACTGTCTGCCAAAATACCATTGAAAGAACTGGGCAGTTATTCCACCACACTGAGTTCACTTACCGGTGGCCGTGCATCCTTCAGCATGAAGTTTGCCAGCTATGAACTGGTACCGATGGATATTCAGGACAAATTGCTCAAGGAATACGAAGCAACCAAGAACGAAGAGGATTGATAACCTCTATTCTATTCATTAAATAGGCTGACTCATTAATTATTTGAGTCAGCCTTTTTTATTCACTCACTCGACGGGTTCGTGTGAGGAGATACGACCCGCCATGATACACGACCCGCTCGCTTGAATAGTCTAGTTATCTGAATGGCGAGCGGGTCGATAAGATGGGTGGTTAATGGTGCAATATCAATTTATCGGCCCCGTCGTGAATAACGACGGGGTCGTATGATCTATTTATAAATTCAACACCAGCCTCAATGCCTTATATCCCCCAGGGCTAGTCTTAATCTGTTGCCCATTCTTCAGCGTGAGCAGTTGATTCTGTTTCTCGTAAAGCTCAATACGCGAGATCATTTCCACATTCACAATCACCGAACGATGCACTCTCACAAATTGATTCACGGGTAAATGCTCCTCGAAATACTTCATGGTCTGCTCCTTGAGGTATTTCCCCTGGGCGGTAAATATCTGCACATAATCGCCGTCAGCCTGCAGGTAAAGTATTTCAGGCACCATCACCACATGGATCTTAGTCCCCGATTTAACGGCTATGCGTTCAATGATTTCATCCTGAATATCTTTTTTCTGTTTTATTTCTTCCTTGATCACCAATGAATCAGTTGAATCGTTCATTTCCGGTTCAATCATCGCAGAACTGAATCGCTGCATGATTAGTAAATAAATCAGAAGTCCTATCAGTGCGCGTAGTGGGAGGAACGGGGTCAACAAAGTCAATGTCGCATTCCCGTACAGCCAATAAGTAATTCCGTATCCGGCACCGAGCCAACCGGCGATACTCAACAAGGCCAGGGCGATATTATTCACTATCCGTTGATAAACGGTCAATGCCATAAAGTTTCCATAATTTACCACATTCCATAGAAACACGCTAATGATCATGAAGATGACCGCATGTATCGCTGCATCTATCAACAGAATGGCAAACGGTAGAGCAACCAGCCCATGCATTGCAAATGCCTGAACGAATGCATAAACCGTCCACATCAGGACATATTGGGATGCTTTCACGCGATCCCCCAGAAATGGATGTATCATTTATAACAATTAGCGATTAACGATTAACGAAAAGTGATCATCGATTAAATGTAGTGATCATCGATTAATGATTATAACATCACCATATCATCAAATCACCACATCATTACATTCATCACATCATCAATTTCTCAACTCCCCACCCCCGAATACGCATGACCCGGTGATGATCAGCTTTTTAGTGGTGTCGAGCGGATCTTTGGGCAGCCTGTTGTCCTGAAAACCTCCAAATACCGCATCCAAATGTGTTTCGACATACCAATCGCTCGGCAGAAAAATGGTGATACCGCCAAAGACAGCATTCACATCCAGTATGGTTTCTCCTACCGGCAGGTTGGTTCTGCGAAGGTCCAGGGTAATCCCGCCAAAGACAGCATTCAATTCACCACCCTTGAATTCCGGGTCGAGCACGATATGGTCACCGCTTGCGAACACGCTGTTCTTTGAAAAACCCGGTGTAGCGTAGTTTTCTTCCCATTTTGAACGATCATACCTGTAAGAATGATGATGGTGATGGCGATGTTCCGACCAGTTCCTGTTCCAGTTACCATATCCCCACTTTGGATACATTATCCGTTGGATTAAAATCACGATACCCGCCGCAATGAGCAATAAAGGCCAAAAGGCATGGACAAACTGTCCATCGAGTCCTGGTAGAATTTTGGGGATCATAAAGAAACCGCCAATGAATAGCAATACCACACCTGGAATAAAATGCCGGTTCCACAAGTTGATTACCCCGATAAAAACCAATAACATGGGCCAGGAAATAATAGCATCCTTCATCTGTTCAGTGATAAACCCAAAATTATATCCCAAATACAATACGCCGATTACCACCAGCACCAGTCCGAAGCCTAGTCCCTTGGAGAAGCCCGAACGAAACGAATTTTTCACTTCTGTTTCCATAATAAATAACATAATAAGATTGTTTTATAAATTATGCTGCAAAGATAAAGACATTCACCAGGGTCAACCAAGCTTAAATCGACGAACAAGCTGTAATTTCCCGACGAAGATAGAGAAAATTCGCTAAAAAAAAACCCTAAGGACTCTCAAAAGTGTCATTAGGGTGTTTTTTACCGGTGTGGTTTCAATTCATTTTTTCAACAGATCACGAATTTCAGTCAGCAATTGTTCTTGTTTAGGAGGTTCCGCAGGAGCAACATCCTGCTTCTTTGACAAGGAATTGATGCCTTTCACAAACATGAAGATACAAAAAGCTACAATGATGAAATCAAGCGTAACCTGAAGAAAATTGCCATAATTCATAGTCACGGCCGCTTTTTTTACGCCATCGACCATTTCAGTACCTTTCAACACCCATTTCAAATCGGTAAAATTGACACCACCCAACAACAGTCCGATAGGCGGCATGATCAGATCGGCTACCAAGGAGGAGATAATCTTTCCGAAAGCTCCCCCGATGATAACACCCACTGCCAGATCAATCACATTGCCACGCATGGCAAATTCTTTAAATTCTTTGAGTAGAGGCATGATTTTAAGTATTTTTTAAATTGATGAAAATTGAATAAAATGTAATATCTGACTAATTAAACTCACAAAAAGAGAATTTTGTTCAATTTATATAAAAATAAAAAAGAATAACACATTGTTTTACCCCGTCCAATTGCCCTTAAACGATTTATTTCATTGAAAAGGACAAACCCCGGCATGAATTTCGACAGTTGGATTCGCTTTATAAAATTTGCTTATGTAATTTAACCCTATATTGTCGTGTCACCTGATTTATCTGCTACAATCGACTATACCTGCCATTTGATACCTATTCTTATTGTATTTTAATTTTATACTGATGTGACATAGAAATAATACAGAGATAATACAGTCCTATTATTTACTGTATTATTACTGTATCATCACTGTTTTATCACTGTATTATCACTGTATTATCTCAAAGAACATCAAGACACGGTTATAACAACGATACGGAATATAACAGGACCTGTTTTATCAAACAGGCATCTCGAATATCTATTTAAAACAAAGGAGAAACATTTCTTTTCTATTTGATAAAAAAAGACTACTTTTGCGGTCAAATTATCAAACTATAAAATTCAAAGAAAATGGTAAATTACAAAGAGCTTGGATTGGTCAATACAAGCGACTTATTCAAGAAAGCGATCGAAGGCAAATACGCCATTCCGGCTTTCAATTTCAACAACATGGAACAAATGCAGGCCATCATTGCTGCCTGTGTGGAAACTAAATCACCCGTAATTTTGCAAGTATCGAGCGGTGCGCGTAAATATGCCAACCAGACGTTGCTTCGTTATATGGCTCAGGGAGCAGTGGAATATGCCAAAGAACTGGGTATGAATATTCCGGTGGTTCTTCACCTGGATCATGGCGATAGCTTCGAACTTTGTAAGAGTTGCATTGAAACAGGATTTTCATCGGTGATGATTGACGGATCGCATTTACCATTCGAAGAAAATGTAGCATTGACAAAACAAGTGGTTGATTATGCACACGCCCACGGCGTAAGCGTAGAAGGCGAACTTGGAGTATTGGCAGGAGTGGAAGATGAAGTATCGCACGAACACCACACCTATACACAACCCGAAGAAGTGGTTGAATTCGTAACACGCACCGGCGTTGATTCATTGGCTATCTCTATCGGAACTTCTCACGGAGCCAACAAATTTACTCCTGCACAATGTACCCGTGACGAAAACGGCACGTTGGTACCACCTCCCTTGCGTTTCGACATCCTGGAAGAAATTGAAAAATTAATCCCCGGATTCCCTATCGTATTGCATGGTTCTTCGTCTGTTCCACAGGAATATGTGGCAACTATCAACAAATACGGTGGCGCCTTGAAAGATTCAATCGGTATTCCTGAAGATCAATTGCGTCGTGCAGCTGCTTCAGCCGTTTGTAAGATTAATATCGACTCTGACGGTCGTCTGGCTATGACAGCTGCTATCCGTGAAGTGATGGCTACCAAACCGGGTGAATTCGATCCACGTAAATATATCGGACCGGCTCGCGATGAACTGAAAAAATTGTATGCCCACAAGACGGTGAGTGTGTTGGGTAGTGCAGGGAAAGCCTGAAATTCATTTACTATTTAATCATTTACTATTTACTATTTAAAAATGGCTGTCTTAATTAAGGCAGCCATTTTTATGACATAAAATTATTAAATAAAAAAATTAAATTATTAACCTTGAATTTTTAGTACCAATTTCAACAGTTGTTACTATATTTGTGTTTTATAATCGGGAATGACAATTTACAGATATGACTGATAAAGTAAAGTACTGGAGTGATTTATCAGAATATGATTATGATACGGCTTTGGCAATGATGCAAACCGGTAGATTCTTATATGTTGGTTTTATGTGTCATCAGACGATCGAAAAAATCCTGAAGGCATATTTAAATACGTTGAGCAATGAATCGGCTCCATTTACCCATAGTCTGACAAACTTAGCAAAGAAATCAACTCTTTATGAACTTTTACCGGATGAATTTAAAGACTTAATTGATATCCTGGAGCCACTCAATATTGAAGCCAGATACCCAACCCATAAGGAAAGATTAATGAAAAGCCTGAATAAGGAAAGATACCAATCAATTTTGGAGGACACTAAAAAGTTTAAAACATGGATAATAGAAAAATTATAACCAAACTGACAAATTACAAACTGCTTGTATCAAAGCATTTTGATGTTGATCAGGTAGTACTTTATGGTTCTTACGCAAAAGGCACTCAAAATGAAGACAGTGATATTGATGTTGCCATTATTGTCAATTCTATTGATCAGGATTTCTTTACCTATGCACCATTACTCTGGAAGCTCAAAAGAGAAATAGATGATCGGATTGAGCCAATATTAATAGAGAAAAATGGTGACGAAAGCGGCTTTTTAAAGGAAGTTCTAAAAACGGGATTAATAATTTAAACATCCTAAATTATTTGCTATGCAATTATTATGTTGAGGATTAATATCCATTTAGCTTGAATGTGGAGGACTGTGACCTGTAAGTAATTTAATCAAACATATTTACATATCTGTGAAAAGCAAGCATTTAATTATTTTGTCATTAATATCAATTGGTCTAGTAAGTTGCAATGGATTTATTATAGAGCAGAATATCGTAGGAAATTATTATTTGACTGCTCCAGACATTCCTGAACAATGTAGTATTTCTTATCATGATAAAAATTCAGGAAGCAATTATTCGACAATTATAAATAGTACTGTTTTTTCAATAGGTCATAATAAACAATATATAATTGCAAAGCAACACCCAGAAATTGGAGGTTCTGATAAACCAAATAAAAACATAATCAAATATTACATATTACCAGTTAAAGATAAACTTACTGTAGAAAGTAAAGATATGATTATTGGTCCATTGAATAAAATTCAGTTCGAAAAAGAACTAATAATATTGGGAATTAAAGACATTGTTTTTGATGTCCAAATTGAAGGATTAAAATAATTTGAATTAAATAATAAAGGCCATTTCAGATTTGAAATGGCCTTTATTTATTTCTATAAACTATAAACTATAAACTATTCATAGCATTTAAGTCTTCAAAAGCTACTTTCAGTCGTGCTATCAGAGTTTCTTCCCCTTTGCGTAACCATACACGTGGGTCATAAAACTTCTTGTTAGGTTTGTCAGCTCCATCGGGATTACCAATCTGACCTTGCAGGTATCCTCTGTTTTTGGCTTCAAACTCACGTACACCATCCCAATAAGCCCATTGGGTATCGGTATCGATATTCATCTTGACAACGCCGTAGCTGATAGCTTCCCTGATTTCGGCATGGGTAGACCCTGATCCGCCATGGAACACAAAGTTTACAGGATGTTGTTCGGACAATCCGTCTTTTTCTTTGATATAATCCTGGGAATTCTTCAGAATGACCGGCATTAACTTCACATTACCCGGTTTATACACTCCGTGAACATTTCCAAAGGAAGCGGCAATGGTAAAATTAGGGGAGACTTTGCTTAATTCCTGGTAGGCATAATACACATCGGCAGGTTGGGTATAGAGCAGGCTATTGTCCAGACCACTGTTATCGACACCATCTTCTTCACCACCGGTGATACCGAGTTCGATTTCGAGGGTCATGCCCATTTTACTCATGCGTTCGAGGTAGCGTTTGCTGATGGCAATGTTTTCTTCCAATGGTTCTTCAGAAAGATCGAGCATGTGCGAGCTGAAAAGAGGTTTCCCTGTTTCGGCAAAGAACTTTTCACCGGCATCCAGGAGTCCATCAATCCAGGGAAGTAATTTTTTAGCAGCATGGTCAGTGTGAAGCACCACCCGTACACCATAGGCTTCTGCCAGGGTGTGAATGTGTTTGGCACCTGAAATGGCACCCAGGATAGCTGCTTCCTGGCCTTCGAGTTTTAACCCCTTGCCGGCATAAAAAGCGGAACCCCCGTTGGAGAACTGAATCATCACCGGAGCATTGAAGCTCTTCGCTGCTTCCATAATGGCATTGACGGTGGATGAACTAACCACATTTACTGAGGGAATGGCAAAACCGTTGGCTTTTGCTACCTGAAAAATAAACTGCAAGTCTTTACCGGTTACGACACCAGGCTTAACCACTTCTGAAATCTTATTCATAATGAATTATTTAATATGTTGTTTGTAAATATGTAATTTAGTAAAACAAAGAAAAACAGAAAAAGTTGATTAGGTTGATTGAGTTATTAGGTTATTAAGTTCTATTATTTACATGACCATTACCTCCGATAGGAAGTGTTCCAGTTGTTCCGGCTTCACATTGACCGTGAGTTGACCATTAATGGCCCAGGAGATATGGCCTGTTTCTTCGGAAATGACAATGGCAATCGAGTCTGAATTTTCAGTAATACCCAGGGCAGCACGGTGGCGCAATCCCATTCGTTTGGGAATAGACTGATTTTTAGACACGGGTAGAATGCAGGCCGCAGCCTTAAGTTTCCGATCAGAGATAATCAATGCCCCATCGTGCAGGGGACTGTTTTTAAAGAATATGTTTTCAATTAACCGTGAATTAATCATTGAATTGATTTGTTCCCCGGAATGGGTATAGAATTCTAAATTATTATTCCTGGTAAGAACGATTAACCCCCCCGTTGCGGTTTTTGCCAGGTTTCGACATGCTAACACAATCTGCACCAGATCATAATCAGTCTTTTCCTTATCATTATTACTGCCACTTACAAAAAAACGTTTGAAAGTATGGAATATGCTTCCTGTCCTGCGGGAACCGATTCGGGAAAAGAACCTCCTGATTTCATCCTGAAAGATCACAATCAAGGCAAAGGCTCCCACATTCACAATTCTGTCCAGGATTCCGCCTAACAGCTCCATTTTGAACACATAGGTCACCAGGAACCAGCAAATGATAAAGGCCAGGATACCAATAAAGATATTGACGGCACCTGTTTTCTTGAGAAGTCTAAACGTCTGGTATAGCAACAGGGCTACCAAGAAAATATCTATTACATCTTTAAATCCTATATGAAATCCCATCCTTGGTTTTGTTAATCAATTTATATTCATACTTAGAGATTATTTATCCTTCCGAATACTTGTTGTAAATGCTGATGGCTTGCATAGCTTCTTTCACGTCGTGCACCCTTAAAATGGAGGCACCACCCACCAGGGCCAGCATATTGGCAGCAGTCGTGGCATTCAGGGCATCATTGGCATCAATTCCAAGAAGTTTGGTCAGCATTGACTTCCTTGAAACACCTGCAAGTACCGGAACGTTTAAATTTTGAAAATAAGACAGTTTTTTTAATAGCCTGAAGTTTTGATCGGTTGTTTTTGCAAACCCAAATCCCGGATCAACTACTACGTCATGCACACCCAATAAATGCAGTTGTGCCAGCCGTTTTTCCAGAAAATGCAATACCTCCGCCACTACATCATCATATTGTGCCATTGATTGCATCGATTGCGGGGTTCCGCGCATATGCATCAACACATAGGCCACCTGTAAATCAGCTACTGTTTCGAACATCTGGTCATCGAGCGTACCACCGCTGACATCATTCACCATAGCCACGTTGAAATTCGTGACCATATCTCTCACAACCCCCGACCTAAATGTATCGACTGAGATGATCAGATCCGGATATTTTTTCAGGATGACTTCCAACCCTTCGGATAACCGCCTGATTTCCTCTTGCTGAGTAATGACTTCCGCGGAGGGACGAGTGGAATAGCCTCCAATATCGATGATACTTACACCCTCATGAACCATTTCATCCACACGGTTTAAAATGGATTTATCGGTGACATAACGGCTCCCCAGGTAAAACGAATCGGGCGTTACATTCACGATTCCCATTACAATTGGAGTGGATAAATCAACTAACCTGTTATTCAGATTAAGTTGCAATGAATTAGTTTTCATATCATTGAAAATATCTGTCATGGATCCGCGTTGTTAATTCAAATGCAAAAGTAAGAAAATATAGCGATAGAGTGGTTAGAATAACAAATAATTGAAAAATTTCTATTAAACTATACGTTTTTTGCCAAAATCAAGTTATTATGATAGCTCAATATTTTTAAAACGTCAAAAAAACATATTTAAACGAGCATATACAGGAAAAAAAATACTATTTTTGCAGAGA
>CAIYOZ010000266.1 GCA_903927945.1 uncultured Bacteroidales bacterium
GTCTGTAACATAACATTTTTAAATTTAGATTAGCCAATTAGTGAGATCAAATTTTTTCCGCCACGATGTCGCATAAGATAAAGAACTTGATAAGATGGCAAAATTATTCTCTACACATTCCCTTAGTTCAAATGTATTTTCGATTTTAGAAATTGAAATTTCGGATTTTATAGATTTCCAAATGAATTCAATCGGATTTAAGTCCGGACTGTATGGCGGTAGATAAACTAAAATTATGCCTAACGACTGAGCACATTTACTCACCATTTTAGCCTTGTGAACACTGTAGTTATCGAGGATTATACAAATTAGACTTTGTAGATTCGTGTCTCTGATTTTGCGCAAAAAATTACAGAAGTTTAAGCTCTTTGTATTTTCTGGGCTATCAATGATATTGATACCATTAAGTGAGTAAAACCCAATCTAATTAATTTTCATATGAGTCGTGGGTGTTGCACAAACACCCACTATTAAATTTTAAATTGAAGGTGAACATTTCAACAGGCCATGATAGTTATGAGGCATGGCGTGAGGGAATACACGACGATTTAGTATTGAGTGTTGCCATGGGTGCTTATGTTGCCAAAGGTGAAGTTAGAGGAGCACAGCCTACATTAGAAATGGCAGCCGGTTATTCATCTTTAACTTTACCAATATGAAAATCAGGTTCAGTGTATTCGATTACACAGCGGGGGCACCTAAGAATAATAATGAATATATTTTCTCCCTTGCAGCACTTCACCATGTGGACCCGGACACCCTGCGTGATAAGATTGAACATGCCCAGGTTACATTAGGACAAATAAAATTTATCTGGAATTGTTCACAATAAAACATTCTCTTTTTAATTGCTTCAATTCTGAAAAGAACCAATATTAACCCCGGTGTAATGAAAGCAGAAACCAGCCTTTATTATTGAGCAATTGAACCAGGCACAATTTAAGGCTGAATACCGTTATGGTATCGAGCCCCATTCTATTGAGCAATTGAAACAAGCCCAATTTAAGGCTCGATTGTGTAACGGAATCTGTGACTGAATTGAAGAGCAATTGGATAAGCAAGGCCGAATACCCCCATAACAACATGACGTTGTTACAATTTACGGTAAATGTTTTTTCTGTATCCGATAGAGATAACGAAAACTATCACAACATCAGAATGTATCTGTAAAATTATCCGATAATGGCCAACACGTAATTTATACAGTGGTTGTTCAGTCCTGTTTGTTTTCAAAGGTTGAACGTGCGAATAAGGATTTTCAAGTATTGTATGAATACTGTTGTAAATTCTTGTATAATGCTCTTTTTGAAGAGATTCAAGATACTTTAAAGCGTCTTTTGAGAAAAGGAGTGTATACATTTAGAGATTGAGGCGCGTCTTTACTTCTTCATCTGTAACATAAATGCCTTTTTGGTACTCTTTTATAGATTTGTCAATAGAAGGCCAATCTTCATCTGTGATTTCTTCCTCGCGGCATCCTATCACTTCTGGCATATGACTATGATTCTTCATTATGCCATATCACTCTTGTGGTAAGGCCCTATAACGAGAATACCCCCATGTCGTCGTGACGTGGACATGTGGTAAATATTGCTTGAAATAGAGAAAGGGCCGATATCAAGCCCGGTGTGATGTCACTTCATACCACAAATACAGGCTGTGAGGTTATCATAACCTCCCAGGTATCCGGTGCAATAACAGCACCCGTAAGGGATACGAGGCGGGATTGAGAAAAGAAGCGATAATACCCACATGTAGATGTGACATCAACAAGGGCGGCGTAGTGTACAAAGTAGTGTATAATTGAGTTATCCCTGTGCTTCCTCTTCCAGTGGTTCAATGGCAATAACGACTACTTTTTTATTAGTCCACTTTGCCGGAAGATAGACATATGCGCTATTACCGGACTTTCCAGCGGTTTTCTCTACCATTTCATAACCTTCGGTTGTAATACTTCTTGGTTTCATTATTACAATACTTTGTATCGTAACTTATATATAGTATTGTATCATACATTGTATTGTATAAGTATCAAGGAGGATAAACACGATGTATCAAAAATTCTTAACCACCGGAGAACTGACAGCAAACAACCCAGGAGCACAGGGAACTGATTAACCATTAAGACGAAGACGGGCCGGGAATATAAGGTATCATTCGTTCAGGTAGACAGCCTGACAAGGACAAAGGGCAGCCGGGTAACAGTGAAGGGTAAGGACTGCAATGCAAGCCTGTGGATATCAGCAAGCGGGGAGGCGTTATGCTTCAATGACCCAACAACCGGGCTTGCATTCATCAGCCTTCCAGCACTCCTGAAAGTAGCACGCAACGGCGGGAAGGGTTACTTAGTAAGCCCACCGGAAAAGGAAGCACCTGTAAAAGAGAAGGTAGTAGCAACCCCCGGGAAGTATGGATTTGATGCAGACCCGGGCCCGGTATCGACAAGGGTCCCAATGGACTTTACTCACCCATGCAGGAAGGTTGAACCATGTTGAGCATAGAAAAGGCACTCATAATTTTTGATGAGAACCGCGCTGAGTTCATTGATGCACTTAAGAACCGATTAACCAGCGATGAAGTTCTTCTCCTACTCGTAGAAAAGCTTGAACTCTGCGCTATAGATTCACATGAAATTATGAGTTGCCTTCTCAAGTCAGTACTTAAGGAGGACCTCATCGAGTGGATAAATGACATGGGGCAATTCTCATGGAAACCACAGGAGGGATTATAATGGCCACCATTGATTCCGGTGATGAATATGAGGCTTTTAAGTCTAAGTTTCTGTATTACCTCAGGACCGATCCAAAATTTAGAGATGTATTACGGGAGGCGATATGTGGAGATGATAAAGAATGACTCCTCCCTATGTTACTGATTTTAGGGTAGCATCAACCAGGGCGATAAGCAATTGCGAGAAGGTTGTTTCAATCTGTGATGACCTACTCAGCCGGACCCTGGAGAACGAACCGATAAACGAAAAAGCATTAAGGGGAATAATACAGGAGTGAGAACAATGAACCCACCTTCTCTTGATTTGAATGAAGAGCGAAATAAGTTGATTAAGGACACCCTATTAGAAATTCTCGAGGGTCCGGAAGGTTACGAAATTATTTCGCAGATAAATGGGGTAAAACGGAAGTTGCTCGATTAATTTTTTTCGCTTATACTTTCTCTCTATTTTAAAAACGAATCTTAATTGTCTTTGCTTTTAGCAGCATTTCACTTTCATGCCATAAAGAAAAAAGATACTGGATGTAATGATAACATGAGGATATGAGGAGCGAAAAAGTGATGATAAAATAAAAATTAGAGTTAATTTACATTTTCTCTTTTGGTTTGATTGTAAAATATAAACGGTATTTGTAACATAATTTTGGATATTTTATTTCCCAAATAAATCTATCATCATAATATACAGGTTCGGATTTTTTATTGTGAATATTTTGTTCTTCAAGGAACATTCTATGATCGGACCCATCAAATATTCTATATTCTAAAGAACCTCCCTCTTCAGACTGTGGATTGCACTTAGAAAGGTAATATTTTTCTTTCATTAATCCTTCTAATATTATTTCAATTGTCAATTTTTTGGTTAATCTGGCTATTTTAATTTGGGTATAATCGTCTTTGCCGTTGAGGGCCGGGCGATAGGAAAAACTTCGGTAAGAATAACTCAATCTGCAAGATTTTTTTGGCTTTAAATATAAAGGTATATCAAAAATTCTCATTTGAAGGGGGGTTTCACTCATAGCATTTATTGAAGTTTTATGACATAAATCA
>CAIYOZ010000267.1 GCA_903927945.1 uncultured Bacteroidales bacterium
AATGGTCTTCCATATAACCATGTGGGGAAAATGGAAATCAAATATATAAATGGAATCAATAAAAAATAAAACCATTTTATCTTATTTCGTAACAACAGCACTAAATAAAATGGGAAAATAAATACTGTCTGAATTTTAAAAGCAAAAGCAATACTAAGAAAGAGAATAGATAAAAATTGTTTCTTATCTAAAAAGTAATAAATACTTCCAATCACAAATACCGAATATATTGAATCACATTGCCCCCAAAGTGCACCATTAATCAACAAAGCAGGTATGAGTGGAACTATTGCAAATGTGATCCATAAAGTCAGATTACTTTTATAATTTAAACTTACTATTTTCCCTATGAAATAGGCTAGGATATATTCAAATAAAATAGACACGATTTTTATAGAGTACAATGGATTGAACCCAATTTTAGCAAGTAATATGAGTATATAAATATAGGAAGGTGTGTAATTATAAAAATTAAACTTCAGTGAAGAACTGTACCCATTATTTATTATAAAATCCATCCACGGTTTTAAATAGAAATTATAATCTCCCAATTTAATTGGGAACAATGAGAGTTTAATAATTAATCCGAGGCAAATTATTACAAACCAAGTCTGCTTTTTTTTTAAATACTTAGAGATTACTTCTTTGTTTATCAAATTCACGGTCATGGGGTTGTAAAATAACTGGAGGACATTCAGGAGAATAAAATTGTTTATTCGGTCATTATTTTTGAAGTTAATAGACCCAGACAATAAGGCAATGCTAGATTAAAGTATGAAATATCAGATATCCCATCACTAAATAAATTCCCTTCTTTAGCATTAAATATACGAACAAGTTGAGAAGCTAAAATGAATATAAAAATAAAAATTGAAGTTATGTTGAAAAATTGATTTGTATTTTTCCAACTTAGTGCCAATAACGTTCCTAAAATCAACATCACAAACAGTACATATATATTTCCATTTCCGGTTTGAGACATAAATGGGTTACGTGAAAAGAAGATCCAAGTCTCTGTATCCCAAAAAATAAAAGGTAAAAAACTAATTAATGCAATCCCAAGAATGGATATTGGGAAAAGGGCTTTTAATTTCAATGGCAATCTCAGATAAGGTTGAAAGAAAAACAAAGCCAATGGAATGATCGCTGTTAATCTGGTTGAACAGATTACACCACAAACTAGAATCGCTAAAAAGAGACTATTTGATAAATTACGATTATTTTTAACAAACCATAGAATAATCATAAATACAAGCAATCCATTACTTAACGAATCACTTCGAGCACTTACTTCCCACCAATATGCCGGAGAAATAAGAAGCAAGAGCAAAAAAAAGAAAGATTTTCGGTATGATGAAAAATAAAATTTGACACTAATCGAGATAAGAATTAAGAATACAATTAAGCCAATACCGACATCTCCTAAAAGATAAAAAGGCAAATTTATTAGATGCCAAAGAGGGAAAGGAGAAGCAAAATTTGTTAAAGCTACATGAGTATGAGCTGAGTATGGGTATTGATGACTAAAAATACTATCCCAGAAAAACGTTAATGCTGACCATCTGTCTACTCGAATGGTATAAGGGTCAATAATAATCAACAAACCAACAATTGCAATTAATGCTAGCGCTAAAAGAGTCCAATAAAATATATTAAACGATTTTTCCGTACATTTTATGATATACTTTTTATACAAAAAATAGATCGAAATAAAAATAACACTATACAAACTTAAGATCAAATAAGAATTTATCCCATATCTCGGAGCATACTTAAGTATAAATAGTGAGTTTATCAATAAAAAAATAATCAGTTGCAAATTATTTTGGGAGAAGAAACGCTTCAAGCTTTTTTTCATAATTTAATTTTGTCTATTCTTAATTAAAATGGGGTTTGAATTTGTATAATCAACAATTTGCAAGTTTTGGTTAATGGAGTAAACCAAACATTAACATTACAGGACATTATAAATTTCTTTGAATAATGGATTCATTTAGTTTATTACCAAAATCTTGGTTATAGCACTTTGAGTTCCATCTGCATTGGCACAAATTGCTAAATAAATTCCGGTACTAACTTTTCGTCCATGAACATCTTTTCCATCCCAGGTGGCAAGACTACCATTAGAAACAGTTTGGCAAACTAAGTTTCCATTAATATCTGTAATTTTGACCTGAGTGTTATCCATCAAACCGGTAATTGTAATTACTCCAGTGTAACCCTGTCGAACCGGATTCGGATAAGCATACACTTTTCCAAATGCACTGCCTGCTTCACTGGCATCACTCTGATAGGATACGATACCCTGATCAGTTCCAAAGAAAACTTCCCCTGTCACTGGATTAATAGCAATTGACATGATATTATTTGAAAGCAATGGACTATTAGAAACAGTGAAATGTTTAATCGTTTGTTGACCATTTTCAGACATTAAATAGACTCCGGATGATCTACTACCAAGCCATTTACGATTGGCACCATCTATGGCAATGGCCATCACACTTTCTCCTACCAACAAATAATCAGCTAAGTTTGTACTATCGTTACGGGGAATCTTTACCCGAGAGCATGTATAATCGGGATTAAATACATTTTCCAGATTACTAAAAAGGAATGGTCCTACATCAGTTCCCACCCACATGACTCCATTTTTATCCTGAACAATAGAATATATTAAAGTTGGATATATAGATGTTAATTTCGTCACACCATTATTATCAGTTTCTGGATATGAAAAGGGATAAATAAAAGTTGATTTATCATCAGATTGATCAGTGATTGTTCCATTATCATCAAAGACACAAATCCCAGGGGTATACTCCAGCCTATTAACCCATTTTTGGTTTGGATTTTGATTTGAAATTGTAATTTGGCTTACTGTCCCTTTTGAGGATAAAGAAGGAAAATATAGTTGATTCCACTTTCCATCTGCCATAAGAACTTTTACTCCATTAAAAGCATTCGAATTTGTAAAAAACAAATTTTTATCCTTATCATAGATTGCGCCATCTAAACGCATATAATCTTGATTTCCAGGAAATATAGAATTAATGGTACTATTCGACTCATTGTACCATTGTGAAAAAGCATTATTCTTAAACTCAAACAATCCATTGCCATAGGAAGTAACAAAAAAATGTGAGTATTTAGGTACATTCGGATCAATAGGATCAGTTAGATCAACAGCAACATTCATAAAATCTAAAACATGTTGACCTGTTTGTGCTTGAATGGTACTTCCAAGGATATTTGTCCATACACCATTTTCATACATCATAACTACCCCTGGTGTGGTATTTTGAGATGCCCAACGTCCTCCTGGAACTACAAATAATTTCTGCCCTGCAAATTTCATAGTCCAGGGTATATTGACAGAAGGTCCTGCTGGTTTATAATAAGTGATAATTGGCGATGCAGTTCCGGCCAGTTTATATGAAATCACACCCAGACTGTTTCCTGCAAAATAGTAAGTAGAGTTCGAAGTGTCAAATTCAGCATCACTAACTGTTCCGATACCGTTTATAGGAGTAGCCGCAAAGAGGTTATCTAGAAGATAGACTATACTTGGTGTAAACACGTTCAAACTACTTGAGGTTACATTAAAATCATTGACAGATATACCTGAAAGAACAGGCATCCAGGAATTGTCGGTTTCTTGCTTATACAGATACCCTCCACGTAATAATATAAGTTGATTTCCAAAAGATGCAATTTTCTGAAAATCACCACTACCTGGCAAACCTGTTAATGTCGACCAGTCGGCATAATTAACCAGATTAGGATCGGCTACTGAAGCATTGAAAATCGTTGAAGTGGTAAGTGCATAAATTGTTCCATTGTTCACTGTAGTATTGAGAACTTTTACTGATGAAGCATTTGGGCCGATATAATAGGTATCAGCCACTTCTTTCTTTTGCGTGTTCAGAACTACGATTCCAAAATCACAGGAGAGATAAGCTTTATTGCCATAAAATTGAACTTGATTAACCTCTTTACTCGTACTCATTTGTTTATTATAAAAGTCAGGTAAATTGGTTACTCCCCCACTGCTCATAATGTCAATGTTCCCATTGTTATAAATAATAAGTAATAACTTATTGGCTGAATCATATTGAATTCGTGTCACATTAGCATCATTCAAGCCACTTTGTTTGCTATAAAATTCTATATTTCCATCCAATTTATCCACTGAAAATAACGCACCTTCACTGATGGCGTATATTTTATTGTCCGATTGGGCTATTTGAGAAACACTATTATAGGCAAAATGTGTGCTCCACTTACCCATTGCTACTTGTGAACAGATAGTTAATGAGAATATGACAAGTAAAAAACCGGTTATGAATATTCTTTTTTTCATATAATGCGTTGTACGATTTAAAATTCAAATGAAAATATTAAAGTTGCTCTCAATGCAATAAAACTCAAATAGTTCCATTTTATTTTGTATGTTAGTTGTAGAAATTCTTAAATCAACAAATTCGTTGGTTCGATAATCTGGATTATGAAAATTTTATTTAGTGTTTTGTTTCAAAAAACTAATCAATTTACTAACGGCTAAAGCTCTATGGCTGATTTTATTTTTTTCATCACTACTAAGTTGCGCAAAACTAAGTAAATTATTCTCAGGAACAAAAATAGGATCATATCCAAAACCACTGTCCCCTTGAGGTTGTAATGAAATATCTCCCTTAATTTTCCCTTCAAAGTAATAGGTCTTTTCACAAAGAATTAAAGCGATAACTGTTCGAAAACAAGCCTTTCGATTTGTTTTATTTCCGAGCAAAGATAACACTTTACGCATGTTATTTTCCGAATTATGTGCATCTCCGGCATAACGGGCTGAATATACACCTGGTTCACCATTCAATTCATGCACTTCCAACCCGGTATCATCTGCAAAACAATCCAATCCAAACTTATTATGGATAAATTGTGCTTTCAACAGTGCATTTCCTTCAAGTGTTTCAGCTGTTTCGGGGATATCATCGTTACAATTTAAGTCTGCTAAGCTGACAATTTCAAATTCAGGTTCCAATATAGCTCTTACTTCAGCTAATTTATGGGCATTGTTGGTGGCAAAAACCAATTTATTCATGTACGAATTGAATAATAAATTAAGATCTAGTGAATGCAAAGATAATTATTTTCGCTCATATAAAAACGGACAGACAATTTTAAAATGCAATTACTGGTATTCAAATGCATTGACCAGTTTACTACCTGCAAAAATACAATGCCTAAAGTGAATAAAAAAGGTGTTGAAAATTAATTTCAACACCTTTCTAATATGATTTAATTGTTAGTTAGTTTAATTTTGACAAAGCTTCCTTTATCCAGCCGAATGCTTTAACCAGATTCTCATCAGAAGTAGCATATGAGAAACGTAAACAATCAGGGGCACCAAAGGCACCACCACCAACACAGGCTACATGACCTTCTTCCAGCAAATACATGGCCAAATCACCTGAATTTTCAATAGTCTTTTCACCAAACTTTTTACCAATATACGTACTGCAGTCAGGGAAAATATAAAATGCTCCCTGAGGGTCATTTACTTTTAATCCGGGAATTGATCGTGCCAGATCAACGACCAGTTTTTTACGGCGTTCAAAAGCAATCCTCATCGTTTCAACACAACTTTGATCACCTGTATAAGCAGCTTCAGCTGCCTTTTGCGCCACTGAACTCGGTCCTGAGGTATACTGACCCTGCAAGGTGTTACATGCCGAAGCAATCCATTTCGGAGAAGCTATCCAACCAATACGCCAGCCGGTCATGGCATATCCTTTTGATACACCGTTGATGATAACTACACGATCCCGTACATTTTCGAATTGAGCGATACTTTCGTGTTTGCCCAGATAGTTGATATGTTCATATATTTCATCGGATAGAATGATTATGTTTGGATATTTTGCCAACACATCGGCAAGTTCTTTCAATTCAGCCTTGGAATAAACACTTCCTGTCGGGTTTGATGGAGAACAAAGAATGATAGCCTTTGTCTTTGATGTAATGGCTTCTTCTAGTTGAGAAGCCGTAATTTTAAAGTCCTGATCAATTCCGGCAGAAACAAACACGGAAGTACCATCAGCCAGCTTCACCATTTCCGGGTAACTCACCCAGAAAGGAGCAGGAATAATCACTTCATCCCCTTTGTTGATGATAGCTAAGATGACATTACATACCGATTGTTTAGCACCATTAGAACATACAATTTGTTCCGGTTTGTAATCCAGTCCGTTCTCTGATTTCAATTTTGCACAAATGGCATTTCGCAATGCAGGATACCCGGGTACCGGAGAATAAAAAGAGAAGTTATTATCTACAGCTTGTTTTGCTGCTTCTTTTATATGATCAGGGGTATTGAAGTCGGGTTCACCCACACTAAGGTTAATGACATCGAAACCCTGAGCTTTGAGTTCGTTACTTTTTTGGGACATGGCAAGCGTTTCTGAAGGAGAAAGTGCTGCTAAACGATCGGATAATGGAAACATATAATGAGTTTATTAGGATTATTATACCGGCGCAAAAGTAATCAAAAAAAACCATTTTTGACTATTTCAAATCATAAGTGGTTATAATTTGTAGAGTTTAAACTAATTTAGGAGTAAATTTTGCAAAAACTTCATATTCATGCAATAATGACCGGATTTTCAGTTCAGCTTATCGTAAATCAGTTGAATGAATCGTACAATTTGCTTGATTACAGAGCGTTTAATTTGATTTATGTTATTTTTTAAAGGAATGGAATTACGGGTTGCCTTTTTTGAATTATATTTGCACGTGATAACCATTTTTGTATATTTTGCAAAAAATCATAATTTATCAACTTATGGATACTTTTCTCATTATGTTGGCCGGTGTACTTCTCATATTGGGGCTTATCGGCTGTACGATTTCCAAGATGCCGGGGACATTACTCAGTTACCTGGGGATACTCATACTTCAATATAGCACCATTGCCGAATTTTCCATTCATTTCTTTATCCGGTGGGGGGTTCTGGTGATTGCGGTTCAAGGGCTGGACTATTTTATTCCCAATTGGGGTGTTAAGAAATTTGGAGGAAGTAATAAAGGTGTTTGGGGAAGTATGATCGGAATGTTAGCAGGAATGTATTTTGGCAGATGGGGTATTGTTACCGGGGCAATTATTGGTGCTTTTATAGGAGAACTTTTTGCAGGGAAAGAAAGTAATTTAGCCATCCATCATGCCATCAGTTCTTTTTCTTTCTTTATTCTTGGAACGATCTCTCAACTTATCGTGTCGGGAATGTTATTATATTATTACATCGACGAGGTCCATTATGTTTTACAGCTTTAATCCAAAAAAAACACTGAGAATCACATGAATCTCAGTGTTTTTTTTAATATATAATCGTATCATCCTATCCTGTCAATAATTTCATCCAGGCTTGCAAGACCTTGCTCCCCGGTTTTCATATTCTTCAGCATCACTTTACCTTCATTCATTTCAGTTTCTCCAACAATCGCCACAAAAGGAATTTTTTTATTATCGGCATAACCCATCTGCTTTTTCATTTTTGCAGCTTCAGGATATATTTCAGTATTAATTCCTTTTAACCGCAGTGAGTTAACCCAAGGCAAACTGTACATCAATTCCTTTTCACCAAAACTAACAAACAGCACTTTGGTCTGTTCCATGGAAGTTTCAGGATAGAGTTTTAATTGATTTAACACATCGTATATACGATCGGCTCCAAAGGATATACCGACTCCTGAAACACCTTCCATTCCGAAAACACCTGTCAGGTTATCGTAGCGTCCACCACCGGTAATGCTTCCCATTTCCACATCAAGGGCTTTCACTTCAAAGATTGCACCGGTATAATAATTCAATCCGCGTGCCAGGGTCAAATCAAGCTCAATCTTTGTCTGTACTTTCAACGTCTCGCACAATCCAAATATAGTTTCAAGTTCTGCCACACCCTTCAATCCTATTTCAGAATCTGCTAATACTGTTTTTAGTTGCTCCAACTTTTCAGAATTAGTTCCGCTCAGTTTCAATATCGGTTGCAGTTTAGCGATTGCTTCTTCAGAAATCCCTTTCGAAGCAATTTCTTCATTTACCTTTCCCAGCCCAATCTTATCCATCTTGTCAATGGCTACTGTGATGTCGGTTATTTTCTCCGACTCGCCAATGATTTCAGCGATTCCCGAAAGAATTTTACGATTATTTATTTTCACCACCACATTGATTTTCAACCGGCGGTATATCTCGTCTACAATCTGAATCAGTTCAAGTTCATTGAGCAATGAATCACTCCCCACCACGTCCACATCGCATTGGTAGAATTCACGGTACCGTCCTCGCTGTGGACGGTCTGCACGCCAAACAGGCTGTATCTGGTAGCGTTTGAAAGGAAAGCTTATTTCGTTCTGATGTTGCACTACAAATCGGGCAAATGGCACCGTAAGGTCATAACGCAAGCCCTTTTCAGAGATCTTATTGGTCAGTTTTATACTGTTACGTCCGTTTAATTCTTCTTCAGTAAGTCCTGAAAGAAAATCACCTGAATTCAATATTTTAAAAAGCAGTTTATCTCCCTCTTCACCATACTTCCCCATCAGGGTGGACAGGTTTTCCATAGCTGGTGTTTCTATCTGTTGGAATCCATAAAGACGGAATACATCCTTTATAGTGTCGAATATATAATTACGATTTGCCATTTCCTGTGGCGTAAAATCACGTGTTCCTTTTGGAATGGAAGGTTTTTGCATGATAAATGAATGTGATAATGTAATAATATGAAAATTTGATGAAATAGTTATTAGCTGATTATTTTGCAAATCATCTCTGTAGCTCCTGTATTTTGTTTCACATATTCCCCGGCCATTTTTCCAGCCTGTTTATCTTTCAGCAGTTGATCAATCTGTGCTTCCAGAACAATATAATTTGAAATGGGAAAGGCTCCTCCTACCGCTATTAATTCACGCGCTTCCCGGAACTTCGAATAGGTGGGACCGAATACAACCGGAATGCCGTATACCGCTGCTTCCAGTGTATTGTGAATGCCTACCCCGAATCCACCGCCAATATAAGCTACATTGGCATACCGGTAAATAGACGATAGGATCCCGATAACATCCACTACCAGGCAATTGGTAGTCTTTACATTCCCGGATGTTGCTTCCGAATATCGTACGAATTTGCCATCTAACAAATGTGAAATGGCGGATATATGTGTATAATGCACTTCGTGGGGCACTAATATCAGCTTGACTTCAGGATGCAGCTTCAGGTACCTGACCAGCAGCTCCTCATCCTTTGGCCAGGTGCTACCTGCCACAATCACTTTTTCAGCGTTCCCGACGAACTCTTCAATCAATGGAAGTTGCTTTGCCTTCGTATATAAATCGTACACTCTGTCGAAACGGGTATCGCCACACACAGAAGCTTTTTTTATTCCGTATTTCTCGAGTAACTCAAGTGATACTTTATCCTGCACAAAAATATGGCTGAATGTATTCAACAGGTTTAAATACCATTTCCCATATCCTTTGAAAAACACCTGATCGGGACGGAAGATGGCCGAAATACTGTAAACAGGAACCTTTGCCTCTTTTAACGCCAGCAGATAATTCGGCCAGAATTCATACTTGATAAAAATGACTTTCGAAGGTCTCACCAGCTTCATAAAATGCCTTGCATTCTTTGGGGTATCCAATGGTAGGTACGAAACTATATCAGCCCCCGTGTAATTCTTCCTGATTTCATAACCCGAAGGTGAAAAGAAAGTCAGCAGAATCTTTGTCTCCGGTTTTTCACGTTTCAATTGTTCAATCACCGGCCGTCCCTGTTCAAACTCACCCAACGAAGCAGCGTGAAACCACACATAATTCGCAGTTGGATCTACTTTTTCTTTCAACAGCGCGAAAGCATTTTGTTGACCTTTACGGAGCAACCTTGCCTTTGCATTAAAAAGGGAAGCAATAAAGATAAATGCCCCGTAAATAGCGATACCGGTTGAATAGAGTATTTTCATAACCCCTGATCCGTCATCTGACGGAGTATTAAAATTGTATATGTTGTTTTTATTCCCCGAATGGTTCGAAGGCATTAAAAAGAAAAGGCATTTCAAAAATAGTTTTGAAACGCCTTTAAAAGGTTTTGAAAGCCAGAATTACTTTCTGATACCCAACTCTTTGATAATTGCACGGTAACGTGAAATATCGGTGTCTTTCAAGTAATTGAGCAGACGACGACGTTTCCCTACCAGGATTACCAAGGCGCGTTCTGTACTATAATCTTTTTTGTTTGACTTTAAATGACCAGTCAAATGGTTGATACGGTATGAAAACAATGCTATCTGGCCTTCAGATGAACCAGTATCAGTGTTAGACTTTCCGTGTTTACCGAAGATTTCTTGCTTAATTTCAGCTGTTAAATACATGATGATTAATTAAAAATTTATAATTCATAATTCATAATTAAAGAGTTAGACCTGTTTTTCAACGCATCGTTGTCTTTAATTTTGAGCTTGCAAAGATAAGTTTTTTATTTTAATAATTCAACCTTATCCAATCTTTTTTCTCAAAAAAACATCTCGTAATGAGCCTTCTGCCCATTTCAGGGGATATTTATTGAAATAATACCAACAAAGCAAGGTCCCCGAAACGCCTATCACTGAGCCTGCCAATACGTCAATAGCAAAATGCTGTGACAAATAAATCCGTGAATAACCCACCAACATTGCCAATACAAAATACAGGAAATGCAATCCGGGTCGTTTGGTATAGAAACTCAACGCTAGGAAGAATGCAAAGGCAGTAATGGTATGTCCCGATGGGAAACTATGGACTGAATGCATGTGTTCACTCACGATTTGATGCAGGGAAATGGTTGGAAAATGTTGTTTGAAATAAAGAATCGGGCGAGGTTCATTCCAGGTTTGCTTGATAATGATCGATACCAGACCTGTGGCAAGTTGTGAAACCAGTACAAACAGAGCCATCCGGTAGTTATAAAACAGCAATCCTCCCGCCACGGCATAAGGCATCCAATCACCCACGTAGGTGTAATAATGGAAGAACACATCACCTGATGGAGAATAAAATGAAGTTAACCACAGATGCAAATCAGCTTTACTATTGCATAAAATCAAGACTGCAAAAGTCAAGACAAATAATATGTAGGGAATGTAAAAAGCGTTGTATTTTCTCATATGTGTATATGACTATAAACTATTAACTATAAACTTTTTTGTCCTCGCAGCATTTCCCGCTTCCCGGGTGGTCCCTCCAATCGTTCCACCGTAAACCCGGCGTTTTGCATGGCACGGCGCACAATCCCCTTGGCACAATAAGTGGTCAGGATAGCTCCCGGATAGCAATGGGCGTAAATGGTTGAGAACAACGCCTCACTCCACATTTCGGGTTGCTTTTCAGGCGAAAAGGCATCAAAATAAATTACATCAAAATGATGGTCGAAAAGGTAACTTGTAAAATCGGTTTCTATTTTTTTTAATGTAAAGGATGGAGTTGTCGGGATTTCTTCATTCCACGCCGATGTATGCAGTTTTTCAAAAATCTGACGTTTTTCAGGAGCGAGCTCCTCCGGATAATTCAATTGCAATGCCTTGCTTACTTCCACGGGATAGAGTTCGAGCGACGTGTAATGAATTTGCTTGCCACTCACCTCCGCCTCCAGCAACGTGAGGAATGCATTTAACCCCGTTCCGAAACCAATCTCCAGGACCCGGACATACTGCTTGGGGCAATGTTTCAAACCAGCCTCTATGAATATATGCCGTGATTCCTGAATGGCACCATATGTGGAATGGTAACTTTCGTCAATTGCAGGCACGAAAAGTGTATGCGAACCGTCTTCTGTCAGTCTTAATTCTGTTTGCATGAATTTTATGAAATGGACAACGTCTATTTGCCCAATTTTTAGACCACAAAAATAGCCTAATAAATTTCATAAAACAAATTGAATTCTAGGGAACCTTTGAACTTCTATCAATCCTTCTTTATCAATCCATAAATGGCATGAAATTGCTATGTATTCTCATAACAGAATCCTCTGAATTCAGTCTGAATCTATTCTAAGTTCCGATAGGGTTCCGTTAGGGTTCCGTTAGGGTTCCGTTAGGGTTCCGTTAGGTAGACTTAACGGAACCCTAACGGAACCCTTTCTCAACCCTTATTGAAATGTCTCCCTAATAAGAATGACCTAAGTCGAAACTCAGAATGAACTCCGGTGGGATGAAAAGAAAGAAATGAAACAAAATCCAGAATGAGTATGATTAAGGTTGAGTAATTACCTCTGTACCAAACAAATTCAATCATATACTGCTTAACTTATAGGACACCCTCCTTTTATCATCCTCCCTCACTTTATAACTCGTTTCATATAAAATAAAACAACCGCTGCTCCTGCAAGGAACAACGGTTGTTATCAGTATGAATTGTGAATTATGAATTATGCAGTCACTTAGTAGTTTTGTTTCTCCACTTCGAAATAAGCTTGTGGATGAGCACAGGTAGGGCATGCTTTAGGGGCTTCCTTGCCAACATGAATATGTCCACATTCGCGACATTGCCAGGTGGTTTCTTCTTCGCGGGAGAAAACTGTTTCAGCAACGACACGTTCCAATAAACGACGGTACCGTTTTTCGTGTTGAACCTCAACCCCGGCTATTTTGCGGAAAGTAGCAGCGACATTCAGAAAACCTTCAGCTTCGGCCACATCAGCAAAGTGTGGATATAATTCCGTCCATTCTTCATGTTCACCAGTAGCAGCAGCTAAGAGGTTTTCGGCAGTAGTACCTATTTTTCCGGCAGGATACGTGGCTGTAATTTCTACATCACCCCCTTCCAGATGGTTAAAATACTTTTTGGCATGTGCCTTTTCCTGCTCAGCCGTTTCAAGGAAAATGGCGGCTATTTGTTCATAACCCTCCGTTTTAGCTACTTTGGCAAAATACGTGTAACGATTGCGAGCCTGGCTTTCACCGGCAAACGCCTTCAGCAAGTTCTTTTCGGTTTCAGTTCCTTTGATACTTTTCATTTTTGTGGAGTTTAAATTGGATGACTTTATATAAATTTTTTGTGAATATCCAAGTAGAAATGCAAAGATAGAAAAAATGAAAAAAAAATCGGTTACGATCAATCTTCTTTCTTTTGAGTTAGTTTTATTAAAAATTTACTGAGTGTAGGATAGTTTGTTAATAGCAAATAGCCCAATATAATATCAATGAAACTAATCGCCCAAAGATAATCGTTTTGAGAAATATAATTGACAGTATCATTTACATTCATTGATATATTCAACTTCACAAAATAATATGTTTGAATGAAAAAGGTAGCTAAGTTGTTTACAATTAGAATGCAACCCACAATTATCAAAGCTACTTTTAAAATACCATCAAGATCGAAATTTAAAAATTCAATTCTATCCTCATCGAAACCCTTTATGAGTTTTAACCAAAGAATAACTTTATCTGTATTAAAAATTAGTAAGACAATTAGCAAAACGCTAACAATAAAATAGCTTATTATCGATGGCAAATATTTGATATTGAACTCATTTAAAAAAACAGATACTACAATTGGTAATTGAGTATACAAAGTGGTTACAATCCAATACAATCCAATCAATTTAATAATTATACGGAATAAGTCATTTTTAGTCATACTATTAAAAATTATAGTTATTTATGAAGCTCCAAATTTAAGTATAATTCTTTAACACGACAATAAAACATTGAATTATTTCAATTTATAAGTAGAATTGAATCATCCTTTAAAATCCGTATCTTTGCAGACTCAAATCAAGGACTACCGACTACAAACTACCAACTCAACATATGATCAGTTACCTGCAGGTAGAGAATCTCACCAAATCATTTGGAGATAATCTGCTTTTCGAAAATATATCCTTTGGCATTGCCGACAATCAACGAATGGCATTAATCGCCAAGAACGGCACAGGAAAAACAACCTTGCTCAACATCCTATCCGGAAAAGAAGACTATGAAAGCGGAACCATCTCCTTTAAAAGGGATTTGCGTATCTCTTACCTGGATCAGGACCCTGATTTCCCGAAAGAACTCTCGGTACTTGATGCCTGCCTTCGTAACGACAGCGAGGTGGTACGCACCATTGCAAGGTACGAGCATTGCATGCTGTCGAACGATCATTCCGAGCTGGATGATATCCTGGCGAACATGGACTTGCACAAAGCCTGGGATTATGAACAACGCATCACACAGATTTTGGGCAAACTCAAGATCACCAATTTAGACCAACTGATTGGCGAACTCTCGGGAGGACAACTGAAACGGGTGGCGCTGGCAAATGTATTGATTGGCGAACCCGATTTGCTGATATTGGATGAACCTACCAATCACCTGGACCTCGAAATGGTGGAATGGCTCGAAGATTTCCTGAAACGGTCGAAAATGGCCCTGCTTATGGTAACGCATGACCGGTATTTCCTCGACAGGGTATGTACCAATATCCTGGAGATAGATCATCAGGCTATGTTCCAATACAACGGGAACTACAGTTATTACCTGGAGAAACGCCAGGAACGGATTGAATCGTTCAATGCCGAAAGCGAACGAACCATCAATCTCTACAAAAAAGAACTTGAATGGATGCGCCGCCAACCTCAGGCACGGGCACATAAAGCCAAATCACGGCAGGATAGTTTCTATGAAATAGAGGAACGGGCAAAGACCCGCAGAAACAACGACGCCGTACAGTTGGAAGTGAAAGCAAGCTACCTGGGTTCGAAGATTTTTGAAGCCAAGTATATCTGCAAGGCTTACGGCGACCTGAAAATACTTGATAATTTCTATTATAATTTTGCCCGCTATGAAAAGATGGGCATTGTAGGAAAAAACGGAACAGGAAAGTCTACCTTCCTGAAAATGTTGTTGGGTGAAGTAAAACCCGACAGTGGATCGTTTGATGTGGGCGAAACGGTTGTATTTGGTTATTATAGCCAGGATGGCCTTGCTTTCGACGAACAGATGAAGGTAATTGACGTGGTGCAGGATATTGCCGAAGAAGTCGATTTGGGAAATGGCAAGAAGATGTCGGCTTCCCAATTCCTGTTGCACTTCCTGTTTACTCCCGAAACACAATACAACTACGTCTATAAACTGAGCGGTGGGGAAAAACGACGGTTGCATCTGTGCACCGTATTGATGCGCAATCCAAACTTCCTGGTACTCGATGAACCTACCAATGACCTGGACATCGTAACCCTGAATATCCTGGAAGAGTACCTCATGGCATTCAAAGGTTGTGTGATTGTGGTCAGTCACGACAGGTACTTCATGGATAAAGTTGTCGATCATTTAATGGTTTTCAAGGGAGATGCTGAATTGAAAGATTTCCCGGGGAACTATACTGACTTCCGGGAATGGAATGAACTGCTTGAAGAACAGGAACGTGACGAAAAGAAGAAGGAAAAGAACAGGGAACAAAAAGCAAAGAATAAAGAACAGGAGGTAAAGGTTCAGGAGCCAAAACCCAAAGAACCTGAACGCAAAAAGTTAAGTTTCAAGGATAAACAGGAATTTGAATCGTTGGAAAAGGAGATTCCTCAGCTTGAAACTGAAAAAACTACTATCGAAAGTCGACTGGCATCGGGAAAACTAAGCTCCGACGAAATCGTCAAGGTATCACAACGACATGCTGAAGTCAATGAGCTGATTGATGAAAAAACCATGCGTTGGTTGGAATTGAGTGAGAACGCCTGAGGTTTAAAATAAGATTTAATCGGTATAGATAACTTAAAGAAAGTAGCGAACAAACAGCCAGCATGGGTTGTTTTAGTTTACTGAATTTAAATATTCCGACAAGTTTAATCGTTTCGATTCCACACAATTATTCAATGTTTTAGTACGTTGAATACATTTATCTCATTTAACATGTATTAAGCCTTCGCATACCATAAACATGGTATAAAAAATGCCCTATAAAAGTTATTGTGGAGGTGAATTTCCTGCTGTAATTTTGCATCATAAAAATAAACAAACCCAAAAATTTTTATCATCATGGCAAAAATAGCTAAGCAACTCACAGAATTAATCGGGAACACACCCCTTTTGCAGCTTTCCAATTACAGTGCAAAAAAAGGTTTACAGGCAACGATCGTCGCCAAACTTGAATCCTTCAATCCCGCAGGATGTGTGAAAGAACGTATTGCATTATCAATGATCGAAGATGCCGAGTCAAAAGGCATATTGAAACAAGGTGTGGAGATATTTGAACCCACCAGTGGTAATACCGGAATTGGATTGGCCATGGTAGCAGCCATTAAAGGGTATAAACTGACACTCACCATGCCCGAAACAATGAGCGTGGAACGCAGGAACCTGTTGAAAGCATTTGGTGCAAACATTGTATTGACCCCTGGTCCACTTGGAATGAAAGGAGCTATAGCCAAGGCACTGGAACTGGCAGCGGAATCACCTAATTCATTTATTCCCCAACAATTTGAGAATCCTGCAAATCCTGAAGTTCACAAACGTACCACAGCAGAAGAAATATGGCGCGACACCGACGGAAATGTCGACATCTTCGTTTCAGGAGTTGGTACCGGTGGTACCATTAGTGGAGTGGGTGAAGTATTAAAATCACGCAATCCAAATGTGAAGATTGTGGCAGTTGAACCTACAGATTCACCGGTTCTTTCGGGTGGTGCACCGGGTCCTCACAAGATTCAGGGAATTGGTGCAGGGTTTATTCCTAAAACCTACAATCCGGACGTGGTGGATGAAATTATTCAGGTCAGCAATGACAACTCTATACTCACTTCACGTCAATTGGCGCAACAGGAAGGCCTGTTGGTAGGAATATCTTCAGGAGCAGCCGTATATGCAGCTACACTGTTGGCACAACGTCCTGAAAACAAAGGAAAAGTGATTGTCACTATTTTACCGGATACCGGTGAACGTTATTTGTCTACCTTGCTATATGCATTCGACGAATATCCACTCTAATCAAGGAGTAAGTGGTAAGAAAGTAAGAGGTAAGTAAAATAAGAAATAAAAAAATAGAATTTATAATAAAGTAAGATATTAGAAAAAAGAATATTGAATTAAGGACAAAAATAGCAGGAAGCAATGAATTCATGGAACCGATACTTGCCTCTTACTCCTTACCTCTTACCTCTTTGATAAAGTCTTGCTTCTCAAAACATACAACATGGCAATTAATGATTTAAAATTTGAAACACTGCAAGTACATGCAGGACAGGTAGTAGACGGAACAACCAAGGCTAGGGCAGTACCAATTTATCAGACAAGTTCTTACGTTTTTGATGATGCAGCCGATGGGGCAGACTTATTTGCATTGCGGAAATTTGGAAACATATACACCCGTTTGATGAATCCAACCACCGATGTATTCGAAAAACGTATTGCTGCGCTTGAAGGAGGTGTATCTGCATTGGCTACATCGTCAGGCCAATCAGCACAATTCATTGCATTGAACAATATCGTGGAAGCAGGTGATAATTTTGTATCAACTTCCCATTTATACGGAGGAACCTATAATCAGTTTAAAAATCAATTTAAACGCCTTGGTGTGGATGTACGGTTTACGCCTACCGACGAGCCTCTGGAATTTGAGAAGCTGATTGATGATAATACCAAGGCATTATACCTTGAAACTATTGGTAATCCTGATTTAAATATCCCTGATTTCGAAGCTATAGCTGCCGTTGCCGACAAACATGGCATTCCACTGATTGTGGATAATACCTTCGGTGCGGGAGGTTTCCTGTTCCGCCCGTTGGAACATGGTGCCAGTGTAGTAGTTGAAAGTGCCACCAAATGGATTGGCGGACATGGAACGTCTTTGGGAGGTGTCATTATCGATAGTGGTAAGTTTAACTGGGGAAATGGCAAGTTCAGAGCATTCACTGAACCTACCGACAGTTATCATGGATTGATATTCTGGGATGTATTTGGAACAAATGGTCCCTTCGGTAATATTGCATTCAACATACGAGCCCGCGTAGAAGGGCTTCGCGACTGGGGGAATACAATCAGCCCTTTCAACTCTTTTCTTCTGTTACAGGGTCTTGAAACACTCTCATTGAGGGTAGAACGACACGTAGAGAATGCATTAAAATTGGCCACCTGGTTGGAAAGCCATCCACAAGTGGAATATGTCAACTATCCGGGCCTTGAAAGCAGTCCTTATCATGCATTAGCCGTCAAATACCTGAAAAAAGGGTTTGGAGGGGTACTTTCATTCAAATTGAAAGGTGAAGCAGAAAAAGCTGATAGTCTGATTAACAACCTGAAGCTAATCAGCCACCTGGCAAATGTAGGAGATGCCAAGTCATTGATCATTCACCCGGCAGCTACAACTCATGAACAACTTTCACCGGAAGATAAGATCTCAGCAGGGGTATTCCCGGGATTGTTACGTATATCGGTAGGAATCGAAAATATCGAAGATATCAAAGCTGATATCGAACAGGCATTTGAAGCCATTAAATAAAATATAAGTAAATTACAATTTCTGATTGTTTTAATAGTAAGATTAGTTAGTAATGATTGCATCCCATTAATTTGGGGTGCAATCATTTTATTAATGGCAGTCTCATACTAAATAAAATATTCAGGTTCAACAGTTGGAACTAAAAATAATTCCATGAAAATATTGCATCTTCTGTGGTTACTTATTCCATGAATGTCATATTCTGCCTGGGTTTCTCTAAATCCGAGTTTTCTGTATAAAGATATTGATCTGTCCATTTTTGTGTTTCCTTCCAGAACAACACGTGTAAACCCCCGTTCCTTTGCTGTTTGAATCATTGCAGAAGCCAGCATATACCCGATCCCTTTCCCTTGCTCCTGAGGATCGACAGCCAGTTTAGTCAGTTCACAGGTGAGACCATCCCTTACCAACAAAGCGCATGTACCCACCGGCTTTGAATCCTGGATAGCAATGAATACATTTCCACCTTTGTCAAGAATATAACTTTGAGGGTCGTTTAATATAGGTATATCCTGCTCCTCTAGCCAAAAATAAGTAGATATCCATGCTTCGTTGAGTTTTTTGAAATACTCGGCAAATGCCATGGTAGTAGATCTGATATCAATTGTGACATTCATATTAACAATTAATTAAAGTAAATATATTAGAAGAATATGAGTGTTGAAATCATTCATATTCATTTATCATCAACAAGTCGATCAAAGAACAGATTAAATTCCCGATCCGTCAGAAAATGATCCTACCACTGCTTTTTGTTGTACAATGTGTGAACCAGCCGGTACATTAGTTGTAAGCCAAACATTACCGCCAATGGTTGAATCCTTTCCAATGGTTATTCTCCCTAAAATACTGGCATTGGCATAAACAACCACATTGTCTTCAAGGATTGGATGGCGGGGCTGGCTGACTGCTTGCCCATTTTCATCCATACGGAACCGTACCGCTCCCAAAGTTACACCCTGAAATAGCCGTACATGATTTCCAATGATACAAGTCTCACCGACGACTACTCCTGTTCCATGATCTATACTGAAAAATTCGCCTATCTGAGCACCGGGATGAATATCTATTCCTGTTTCAGAATGTGCCATTTCCGATATTACTCTGGGTATGATTGGGACTTCCAGTTTCAAGAGTTCATGGGCGATCCGGTGATTGAAAACAGCCCGTATGGAAGGATAACAAAAGATAACTTCACCATAACTGTGAGCAGCAGGATCGCCATCAAAGGTTGCTTTTATATCGGTGGACAACATTCGCTTCAATTCCGGAATCTTATTGATAAATGTCAGTGCAATATCAGCAGATAAGCTATCATACTGGTCGATTTCATATTCATTCGAATTAAAACGGAGCCCATTCAGTATCTGTTCCTTCAATAGGCCGAATAATCGTTCAATTTTCACTCCTAAATGAAAATCCAGTGTATTGGAATCTGCTATCACTTCACCAAAATAACCAGGGAAAATTATGGCACGAAGCAATTCAACAATTTCTCTTAGCGTTTGTAATGAAGGAAGCGGTTTGAAATGTTGTGGTATGTATTCATATTCCTGAAATTTCTTTTGATTTAGAAGAGAAATATTCTTTTGAAGTATCTTTACTATTTCTGATTTCATAATTTAATGTTTTTAGGGGAAAGTTTTCCTACAGAATATTATTTAAAACTATTATTATAAATGAAGTCGTTACTCAAAAATATAAAGAAACATAGTCCTTTTCAAATACAATTATTCGATATTAATTAACCGTTTGTTTAGTAACAAAAAAACAGGTTGATTCGTTCTTGAATTAACCTGTTTAATGAATTAAAAAAAATAATTATATGATTTCACCGCTCCCTATGCATATACTTGAGTCTTGATCATAAATCACTCCAAATTGACCAGGAGCTATACCTTGTAGTTTTTGGCTCGACAACAAATGATAACCTTTAGTGGTTGGAATAATCTTACCACGTATAAATTCGGGAGTATGTCTGATTTTAAAGGTTACGTCTATTTCATTTGAATTCATGTTCCATGGATTATCGGTTATAAAATGGAAATCTCGCATTGAAAACTCATATCCGTATTGAGCTTCGACATCAAATCCCTTAGAAGCATACACGATGTTTGCTTCTATATCCTTTTTTATCACGTACCATGGTCCACCGGATAATCCTAATCCTTTTCGTTGACCTACCGTATGAAACCAATAGCCAATATGTTTTCCCAATACTTTACCTGTTTCCAGTTCAACGATCGGTCCTTCCTTTTCGCCGAGGTAACGGCGAATAAAGTCATTGTAATTGACTTTCCCTAAGAAACAGATACCTTGGCTATCTTGACGTTTAGCACTAGGTAAGTCAGCTTTCAATGCAATATCCCTAACTTCATTTTTCATCAGATTACCAATGGGAAACATTAGTTTTGATACTTGCAGAGAATTTATCTGAGCCAGAAAATCGGTCTGATCTTTTATGGGATCTTTGGCAGTAGATAAATAGACTTTACCATTTTTTTCTGTTGTGTTGGCATAATGTCCTGTAGCAGTCTTATCAAATTCCTTACCTACCCTTTCTTCAAAAACACCAAACTTTATTAGCTTATTACACATTACGTCGGGGTTTGGTGTCAGTCCCAGTTTCACCTTATCGATAGTGTAAGTAACTACATTATCCCAATAATCCTTGTGCAAGTCGACAATCTCAAGTTTACATCCGTATTTACGAGCAATGAGAGAAGCCATTTCAATGTCCTCCTCAGACGTACAATGCAATAGTTCATCATCATCCATTCCGATTTTGATGTAGAATAATGTAGGTGTATAACCTGCTTCTTTTAACAAGTGTACAACTACAGAGCTGTCAACTCCTCCAGACAATAATGTTGCTATATTCATTAAATCTTCTTCAATTTATCATTTTTCTAATTTGATCAATGTACTTGACATCGATTCTATATATTCGAGACAATCTCAAATATAATATTCAGCCAAATCAACTATACCAGCCCGCATGGCGTATTTCGTTGCTTCGTGAACATTATTCACTTCAATTTTTCGGAAAATATTCTTACGATGAGTCATAATTGTATGAACACTTACATTCCGATGTGCTGCTATTTCCTTCGTTGTTTTCCCCAAAGCCATTTCCTTTAATATTTCCTGCTCCGTTATAGTAAGAATTTGACGTGCATTCAGATTCTGGAAATTCTTATTGATGTCTAGTAATAGATTGCTTACGTGGTTACAGATATAACGATATCCTTTTGAAGCTTCTCTAAAGGCCGATCCAATTTCTTCCCTGGAACAATCTTTCATCAAAACACTAAATGAATGAGTATTATACAACAGAGTCCGTAGGAACTCATCACTTAATTCATCTGAAAACAAAATCCATTCAACCTTATCAAAACGACCTTCTAAAATAATTAATTCATTTACGCTTTCAAAATCAAAGAGTGTGTAATCAAGAATAACTATAGAATCAGGGTGCTCTAACAATAAAGCAAGCAGCTCTTTCTTATCAGAGACATCGTGTACCTGTGAAATATCCTGTTGGTTTTTTAATATATAATGCCAACCTGCATTTGATATATCCTGATTATCAGCAATAATTACATTTCTCATATCGGTGATTTTGCAATGAAGTTTAACAACAGCTTGATTTATGGTGTAAATTTACTGAATAAATCTGTCTTTCTTTCAAAAACACAAAAAAGACGACATAAGCCGTCTCTTTTGGTATAAATAGTTGGAGGTTTAAATACCAGCCTCTTGATTAATACTCCCAGAGGTCTTGTTCAAAGTTCAATAATTCTGTCTCAATCCTTTTTTGTTCTTTTCTGATTTTTACAGGATCAACTATGTATTGCAACAACATTCGATTATTGAGATTACTATCTCCAATTAAATAATCGGAATAATACTTTTGTGCAAAAAATTCATCGTACGTCAGACGTTGGGTGTCGTTTCCATTTGGAATAACATATTGTTTGGCTAAATACGGACGTAATTCATCGAAAAGGTACCAACATAGTACAGAACTCTGAAAATAGCTCCAGGTATCAACGGTTGTTCCAAATGTAAGATTTGTTTCAGTAATTGCATTCAACGGTGCAATGGCTATAATCTTAGAGTACATACGCGAAGTATGTTTGTCAAAAAATACTATTTCCTGAATCAAAAACTTTAATTGATTCTTAACATAATCCTTGTAGGCATAACTGGATACTTTAGGTTGTTGAGTAATCGAATCGCTTACAATTAATGGAGTCTTTCTGATTACATTGTTGACTGTGTCTTTTTCACAAATCTGGAAAAAATTCTTTAGACTATCTTTTGATACTACTTTATTAAAGATTGGCTGAATGTCACGTTCAATTTTTTCATAGGTTTTCAAAGAATCATTTACTGCAGCCTCAAGTATTATCCGAAACAAACTTTTATATTTTTCATTGGGCACAACAGGAAAATAGAGCTGATAATTCTGTTTATCACGCATATCTATTATCCGGTAAACAGTACGGGACCATACAATATCATCCAGTCTGTGATTCATAACAGCTATCGTGTCTGCCATTGAATTCAATTCAGCCGTTTGAAGTGCAACTGTTCCATTCTTTGCAAAAAAAGACAATTGCTTTTCTTGCGCATCAACATAATTATAAAAGACTGAAATGGTAATAACCAATGAGACAATCCAATATTTTTTCATATTATCGTTTATTTATATTTTCTGTTTATTTCGAACTTAAAGCTGAATAGCAATTGAACCTAAGTCACGGGGTAATTGATCCGGACCCACCGCTTTAATATTATTAATTATAAGAATATCACCTTTTATCAACTTATCCAAAAAAGTGCCATTTAAACGTGAACCTCCTATAGTAAGTGGTGAAAATCCTTTTGCCAACATGGTAAACGATACTACTCTAAATTTAGCTTTAATCAATTCATCTTTACCATAACTTGCTACCAGAGAAGACGTTCTTAATAC
>CAIYOZ010000268.1 GCA_903927945.1 uncultured Bacteroidales bacterium
AATGAGTTATTGCTTAAAACATTTATTCAAAGGTTCGGGATTAACCCGTACTTAAAGAAAAATAGAACTATTATCTCTGAACTAAGGAATTGGGGCACAATTGCCGCTTAATTTAGAGCTTTTTATAACGAACTATTGATAATATATACAGTTAGCTTATTGAACCCTGTTCAGGGTTCTAAGATTTGTTCTGTATTATCCACGGGTTTTACCCGCGGTTATGCACATTGAATCCTTTCAGGATTCTGTACATTACATAGTAAAAGTCAACAATTTATTTCACCATTCCACTTTTTTTCCAAAATTATAAAAAAATAATTCACATAATTGTTGGGGAATTAAAATAGATTTCATACTTTTGTATTAAGCTAAATATGCAATTCAATAGCAACTAATATTGAGCGAAATACGTCTTCTGACGAATGTAGAATACTATTTGTAAATCACAGAATGAAGTATGTCAATTACAGAACGACATCGTTCAGCAACAGAATAAGGACTGACTTTTGCAGAATGCTATCTGACGAATACAGAATGGATTCGTTCATAAGCAGAATGAATACTGACTTTCATATTTTTTATTTCAATAACGAAAAAATTCAATTGCGCGAATGCAATATGAAATATAAAGAAAAAATTATTTTTATTAAACCCTTAAAACAACTGTACATTTATGACAAGAAAAGCGATTAATTTATTGAACATGTTGAAAAGTGTAGTTCAGTTTTACACTGAAAATCCCACAATTCTAACCGACAAACCGGCTATAAAAGCGGCAGTCGACAAACTTAAAGCCTTAATTAGCGAAATTGAAGCATTAGAAAAAACACAGGCAGTAGGTACGAAAACAGATACTGCACTGAAAGGCGAAACCAAAACAGCGTTGATACAAGCTGCTCTTAAAGTACTTGCCGGAATTACTGCTCATGCTGCTGCTACCAACGACACCCGTCTGAAAATGGAAGCCGACATTACCGAGTATGAATTAAAGAAGATGCGTGACAACAACCTGATTTTGGAGATCCGGTCGATTTACGACATGGCTACGGAAATTGCACCCGAACTGAAAGTGTGGGAAGTGGAGCAAGCCGACATTGATGCACTCGATACCAACTCGGCTGCTTTTGATGCTAAAGACCCTGCCATTAAAAATCTCAAAGCACGGTCGGTACAGGCAACTGCCGATATTAAATCCAAGTCAGACGAAGCGAACAACTTATGCAAAGACTCACTGGATGCCATGATGCTTCCGTTTAAAATGTCGAACCCTACGTTGTACGGACACTATCAAAATGCCCGAACGGTGATTAATACGGCAGGCGGACACAGCAAACCAAAAGCTAACGGTGGTATGAACGGAAAGGTTTAAAAATGAAGATTTACAGGGGCGTATAAGAGCTACGTCCCTGTTTTTTTTGAAAAATACGGAAAACCCTGAAAGTTCGAAAACGATTAAGGAGCGGCTGCCGAAAAGCTGGAGAGTAGACGAAAATTAAACATTTTGAAAATTATATTATGAAAAACAAACAATTCTTACTATCACTTTTATTTGTTTCTATATTTGGCATACAACATATTAATGCACAAATTGATGTAAAGCTTATTAATGCACAAATTGATAAAAAAATGAGCTTTGAAGTACGTGCTTGTGGATCTTTTCCTCAGGGTGATTTTTCTAACTATGTTTATGAACAGACCATTTTTGGAAATAGCGGTTCTGCCGATGTAGGATTTGATTTTGGAATTAAATTCTGTCAACCTATCAAAAGTATAAAAAATCTATCTTGCACAATAAGCATAGATTATATAAACAATGGATTGTCCCAGCAATTTAAAGATAAGTTTTATGCAGATGGGAAAAGCGCAATTAATAATAGTAGTGTAAATATTAACATGAGTTATCCTACATATACTAATATTCCAATCTTTGCCGGTCTGAATTACATCATTCCCATAGTTGCCAAATATGGATTATATGTTGAAGGTGGTATTGGAACAAACTTTGCATCAGTATCAGATCTAATTGCCACAGCTAAGTATAATGGATTAAGTGCTTCCTCAACAATCTCAATAAAGTCTTCACAAGCTTTAGCTGGTCAAATAGGAGCAGGATTCCTGTTTGATAAAAAAATCAGCTTGGGGGTAAATTATAATTTGTTAGGATCTTATTCATTTAGCGGAACATCTAAAGCTTCAAATGATTTAGAAACAGTAATCCCATCAGAAGGCAAAATATCAATTACTATGCTTAATATCTATTTGGGATATAGGTTGTAAGTATAACCAATATATGTTAGCACATATTTCCGACGTTTATCAACCATCAGAACTCGCAGAGTTCAATCTCCATAACCCCCAACTCAGTTGGGGGTAAAAGCAAAAAACCAAACCCCAACCCGCAGGGTTGAACAAATGCCTCATTAACCCACAAACTCTATGGCAAGCTATCGACAACTATATTATCATGTGGTATTCGGCACAAAGTTTCGGAAACCAACCATACCCGACGTTCATTGTCAACTATTATACAAGTATATCTGGGGAATTCTCGAAAACAAAAAATGCAAACTCTACCGCATCAATGGAGGCAAAGAGCATATTCATTTATTAGTAGATATCCATCTCACCATTGTTGTATCAACTTTGGTCAAGGATTTGAAAGTATCTACATCTATCTGGCTAAAGGAACAACTGGAATTTCAACAGTTCGAAGGTTGGGCAGAGGGATTTGCCGTATTTACTGTTTCACATACGGATAAAGACAGGGTGATTGAGTATATCAAAGGTCAAAAAGAGCATCATCAAAAGCTGACTTTTATGGACGAGTATAAAGCACTAATGAAAGAATACGGGATTGATTTTGACGAAAAGGAGTTAGAGTAAAGAGACTTTAATTCAACCCTGCGGGTTGCCTTCATCACATATTCTTATCCCCCAACTTCGTTGAGGGTTATGCACATTCAACCCTGCGGGTTTCTAAATACATATTTCATTCCCCAATTTTAGTGATGGATATACACTTTCAACCCTGTCGGTTGTCAGTTTTCTGCCATTTTGTCACTCTTTTCCGCTTGGCACTTTTTTTGAATAGCAATAGTCGCACAAGCCGGAGTGTGAAAAAAAATTACATCCAGATTGAACAATAATTAAAATACAATAAATCAATAACTTCTCTCAAAAGTCCCCCTCATACTCCCTCTCCTCAAGGAGAGGGTTGGGGTGAGGTCTGGATTAAGGGGGCTAATAAAAACGAACAAACAATGAGTAAAGGAAACATTGGGGTAACAAGTGCTAACATCTTCCCCGTTATCAAGAAATTTTTGTACAGCGATCACGAGATTTTTCTGCGTGAATTAGTGTCGAATGCCGTGGATGCCACTCAAAAACTGAAAACGCTGACATCGGTTGGCGAATACAAAGGCGAACTGGGTGATTTGACAGTGCGTGTGGCAGTGGATAAAAAGAAAAGTACGCTAACTATTTCAGATAATGGAATTGGTATGACCGCCGACGAAATTGAAAAATACATCAACCAGATTGCTTTCAGTGGTGCTGAAGAGTTTCTGGAAAAATACAAGGATGATGCAAGTGCTATTATCGGTCATTTCGGGCTTGGATTCTATTCGTCGTTTATGGTTTCCAAAAAAGTGGAAATCTTCACCCAATCCTATAAAGAAGGCACTACGGCTCAACACTGGTCGTGCAAAGGTGACCCTGAATACACACTCGAAGACACCATAAAAGCTGATCGTGGAACAGATATCGTGCTTCATATCGATGATGACAACAAAGATTTTCTGGAAGAATCGAAAATTCAGGAATTGCTTACCAAATACTGCAAATTCCTTCCGATTGAAATTGCTTTCGGCAAGAAAAAAGAATGGAAAGATGGCAAAAACGTAGAAACCGACGAGGATAATATTATCAACAATACCAATCCAGCATGGACCCGCAAACCTGCCGATTTGACAGACGAAGATTATACCAAATTCTATCACGAATTGAACCCAATGGGAGAAGACCCATTGTTTCATATTCATCTAAATGTGGATTATCCGTTCAACCTCACCGGTATTCTTTATTTCCCGAAAATCAAGAATAATATCGATATGCAACGCAACAAAATTCAG
>CAIYOZ010000269.1 GCA_903927945.1 uncultured Bacteroidales bacterium
TCTGCTGCAAAAGGAATACTGGCTCGTATTTACTTATTTCGTGCAGGTGAAAACAACCGTGATGCTACCGTTGGAAATCCACTAACGAATTCAGCAGACTCTATCCGTAATTATTACCAACATGCTAAAGACTGGGCTTTAGAGGTAAAACAAAGTGGGTTACATGGATTAGTTTCAACTTATAGTACCGTATTTATCGATTTATGTCAGAACAAGTATAACAGTACAGGTGTGGGAGAAAGTATTTGGGAAGCAGAAGAAGCTGGAAACCGATCTACTCCGGAATGGGCAGCCGGAAGACTTGGTAATACACTGGGCTTTGGGGCAGGTACTGACTATTCAACCAATGCTACTTATATGAACCAATTAGGTATGGCTAATCCGGGTTATAGTTACCGATTTGCCTATTGTACGAATAAGCTGACAGAAATGTATGAATTAGATGGGGATACAGCCCGTGGTAACTGGAATATTGCAAATTATGAGTATACGTATGCTGCAACCGGAGACAAACAGGTTATAGGAAGACAATATTTTAAAGGAAAGAAACCAGGAGGCTCTGCTACACAGGTTGTAAATGGTTTTACCTATACCGAGTCAACTTCAACACCATCTTCACTTCGTTGTGCTGCTAAATATCGCAGGGAGTATGAAGTAATTGCACCGAAAAATAAGAATTATACCTCGATTAACTTCCCGATACTTCGTTACAGTGATATTCTGTTGATGATTGCTGAAGCAGATAATGAGTTAACCTCAACACCATCTGATTTGGCTTACGAATGTATAGATGCAGTCAGAACACGTGCAAAAATATCAGGTATAACAGGTGGAGGTCTTACTAAAGACCAGTTCAGGGATGCAATTAAAAGAGAACGTGCCATGGAATTTTGTTTCGAAGGACTTCGTCGATGGGATTTAATACGTTGGGGGGATTTCTATAAGGACATGCAGGAAATACGCACAGACTATGCTACCAGATCAACATGGTCAACAACATTTAGTTATGCGACTGCTTATTTTAATGTAACATCTGCTTATAACTATTTCCCGATTCCTGATGCAGAAATGGCTGTGAACAAATTAATTACCAAAAATAATCCGGGTTGGTAAAATTTTAAAAATAAACATATAACAATATGAAAACAAAAATAAACCTTATTATACTATCCTCATTGCTACTTATGTTCGTGGGCTGTAAGGACGAATTAACTACAGCGGTTAGTTTTAGCTTCACAGCTGTGTCAGACAGTTCAAGGATAAGTGCAGATACATTGATAGTAAAGAAACTCAAAAATGTAACTTTCAATTTCGATGGCACTCCTGATTTTATCACTTTTTACAGTGGTGAAGCGGGTCATGAGTACAGCAAAAGAGATTTGCTTTATGCACCTACAGATTCATCAAAGCTTACTTTTACAAGCTATGCTCTGAACGGTACAATACCGGGAACGTTGAAAGTGTATTTGTCAACTTCTCTTACTGGCCTGATTGGAGTAAAATCTACCGACTCTTTGTACACCATTTTGCCTGTAAAGAAAATGGATTCCATCAGCGTGGCTACAACAAACTGGATAGATATTACAGACTCATGCCACCTTGTAACTACCAGTGGTACTACCTCAAAAGCCGTTATTCGGTTGAACAGTTATATTGGGAAGCGGGTAACACTTGCATTTAAGTATAAAACAGTACTCAATACCGAGACTCAGCCCAACTGGGAAATTCGGAATCTGAAAATCGTTAGTAAGTACACATCGGGTGATTCATTGGTACTAACGCCGGCAGCTATTCAGTCGGTTGTTTCAAAACAATTAGCTACTGATCTTACATTCAGAAGTTTAGATATGTTGGATAATGCATTAACAAAAACGCTTAACCCATATACTTCAAGCGGAGTAGGTCGGTGGAATTTGCCGACTAATGGAACAGCTACAACACCAACTCCTTTCGTAAAGCTGGCTATCTCATCGACCGCTACCGGATTAGCACTTAACGAAGATTGGCTGGTTTCAAATCCTATTCCATTGAATGAGAGAACCCCTGATACAGGAGTTGGCATAAAAATTATGTCACTGAGAGTTCCTTCGTATACTTATTCATTTAGCATAAAAGGTGTGTATAAAGCGACTTTCGTGGCACAAAACACTAATTCTTTTGCCAACTCATCAGTTGTAAAAACAGTTGTTATTAAAGTTGAATAGCTGAAAGAATTATTATTAAATTATACAGGTTTATTACCGGATTCAATTCACTTGAAGAGTAATGGTCAAAATTATTTCCATTGTTATTTTAAAGGGAAGTAATGTTTAAGGGAATGCGATAATAATTATCAAACAAGCAGGCCTTAACCGGTGAATTTATATTATTCAATTATACCATGAAAAAACAACTGATCATTTTCATATCTATATTAATTTCAACATTGTCATTCGGCCAAAGTTTCACTTTTGAATCGGCTTCAGATCTGACATCCTGGATTTCTTCTGGAACAGGATCATTGAGTCTGAACACCGAACATTATAAAGAAGGAACGCAGAGTTTATGCTGGTCAGCTACCGGAAGCACTGTTTTGACTGTAACTTTCACCAGTTTTTCAGCCAATTCCGGAAATAGTGCTTATATGCAGATTTATTCTCCGGCTATTACCAATGACACGCTAACAGTTGAGTTTTTGTATGGCACTTCGGTAAAGAGAAAAGCAGTTTATTTATGTAACTATAAAGGTTGGCATGAATTCAATCGTGCATATAATGAATATGCTTCAACACTTTCATCTTCTATAACCTCCGTAAGGATTACCCTGAAACCAACATCGTTAACCGCAAGGAAAATATATTTTGATAATGTTGATTTTAATCATACTACCGATGCAACGAGGATAGCAGGAAGTCATTGGGCAATTGATAAAACCTATTTTACTGCCGATACCAGCTCTCTTGTATTATTTGCTAATCCGATTGATATACCGGTCGCCAGTCCAACCACTCAGGAATTGGCTGATTTAAATTCGCTCAGAACGACATTAAAGCGCACTCCTACTGCTGGTACAAGCACCAACCTGGCAGCAGCAAAATCCTATGTAAATTCATTGAATATAGTTCGAAATTCAGATGGCTCAGTTCACGGAAATGTGATTGACGCTTCGGCTTCAGGTTTGACAATTGCTTTTATGACCGATATTTCAGCAAAAATTGAAATTCTTGCAGCAGCCGCATTGACTGATGTGCCAACCATGACTTTATTTCAGAATTTTGTTGATCATTTGTTGGATCAGGGCGTGGCCGAAGGATGTAATTTCGAATTAGCAAGTAATAATTATACGCCCTGCAGAGATATTCCGAATGGCTTTCTGGATGCATTACCGGCATATACTGCTTCAGAAAAGGTGGAAATATTAAAGCTGGTTCGTTGGATGTCGTTTTATGGAATGATGTATTATCCGCAAAGCACATACCTGTCAAAAAATGTTTCAGATGTCATTTATCTTTTCACCCCTCAAATGATGACCATTGCACTGAATCAGGCCGATGATGCAACTGCTGTCAGGGAGTTAAAAGCTTTTAAACGTTTTATGGAACGAAATTCTGAATATGTGCCCGGTGGTGGTGATATTCTCAAACCGGATGGAACCGGATTTCATCATGGAACACATTATTTCAATTATATGTATGCCTATAAAACTTGGGTACAATACATCTATTATCTCAAAGGTACGCAATATAAAATCACAACCCCGGCATATCAACGTTTGAAAAAGGCTGTTATTTCTGATTACATCATGGGTACGCTGGATACCGGCGACATCAGGTTTTATCCCAATTCTTTATGTGGCAGAAATCCGTTTAATACTCAGGTTCAATTTTCAAAGTCGCTTTTTGATAATTTAGTTGCAATAGGTACAGATTGTCTTGGAGCTCAGGACAATGAAATTGCTTCAGCTTACAATTACTTTTTTCAAACAACAAAATATACAGCACCTGTACAAGCCTACGAAGGATTTTATCAGTTTAATTACAGTCCACTGGGCATTTATCGCAAAGCGAATTGGGTAGCGAGTATGCATGCTCCGACTGCAAACTTTTTTGGTGCTGAGATTTATGATAATACCAACCGCTTTGGACGTTACCAAAGTCACGGATCATTAGAAATTATGTACAGTGGATCACTTGCGAGTAGCGGATATCCGTCGAGTAGCGCAACAAGTGGAGGTTGGGACTGGAATATAATTCCGGGAGCAACAACTGTTCATTACACTTCGTGGCAGGAAATGATGCCCTATAAGTCTGTAATCGGTCGTTTTGATCAAAGAACAAAAACTAAAAATTTTTCAGGTGGATTGTCATTTGGGGATTGTGGAATGTTTGCAACTGATTTTGATCAGATTGACACATGGTCAACTTCTGCGTATACAGCTACTAATCTGGTTTTTAAAAAATCCATGTTTGCTTTTGACAATATGATTATCAGTCTGGGAAGTTCCATCAGTTCTTCAGGAACCTATGGTTCGGATATGATTACAGCAACCAGTTTGTTTCAGAATATAGTTTCTTCAGGTGGATTGATATTTAATGGTACAAGTCAGTCTTCGCCTTACACATCAACTACCACCACTACCGCAGATAATTGGCTGATAACACCACTTGGAACAGGATATTTTATTCCAAAGGGGAATGACCCCATAGAGATCAGGTACGATAATCAAAGTACACCTTTATCATCAGGAGCGGATTATGCAGCACCAACCACGACTGTGTTGGCAGCAAAGGCCTATCTGAATCACGGTGTAAAACCGAGTTCGAAAAGCTATTCGTTTGTGGTAGTTCCGGCAACAAATACAACTGCTATGCAAACTCTGGCTACCCAAATGGCGAATGGAGGTGGTAGCATTTACCAGATTCTTTCACAAAACAGTGCTGTCCATGCTTTGCTATATAAACCAGCAAATACTACCGCATATAGTTTCTTTACAGCTGCTAGTAATTTGACTTATGGCATAGTAAAATCAACAACAGCTCCACATTTGCTGATGGATAAATATGATGCAACCTTAAATCGACATTATTTTGCTATCAGTGATCCGAATTTACATCCGGCAACTGATGCAACTTATGGTTGGATAGCAACTTCAAGTCAGACTACCCTGACATTGAATGGAGAGTGGAAAGAAATTTCAACAGTACCCGGAGTAGTATTTTCAACCCCTTCGGGTGGTTTGACTCAGGTGGCAGTAACAATGTATAATGGTGAACCAATTTATTTCGGAGCAAAACTTCTTACTGACGTTGCCACAGTTAATCCCATTACAGACTCAAACTGGGCAACTTTTACAAAACAAACCGATAATCTGAAAATTGGTTTTTCTGAGAATATTGATTCAAAGATTTCAATCCGTATATGTTGCTTAAACGGCTCATTATTATATCAACAAAATATTAATCGTACGAATGAATCTGTTATTGTTTCAACAAAAAACCTTCAGCATGGTTTTTTTCTATGTACAGTATCTGATTCACAACGTACCAGGACATTTAAATTCGTAAATTGAAAACACATAAAAGAATAAAAGGATGAAGAAGATTTTATTAAGTGCAACACTTAGCATATTGTTGATAAGTAGCTGTAGTAATGTTTCAAAAAACACAGATGATAAAATTTTATCGAATGATGTAGCTTTGGCAACCCAACAGATTGGGCGTCAGGTTGAAATTATTGAAAAATCGGACAAATTATTGAATCCGAGAACCGTAAAGGACAATAAAATCGAATACATCCCGATTGATGACTGGACAAGTGGATTTTTCCCCGGAACTATGTGGTTAATGTACGATCTGACGAAAGATGATAAATGGAAAAAACTGGCTGTGAAATATACAGAAAATCTGGATTCAATTAAATACCTGACAAGCCATCACGATGTTGGGTTTATAATTAATTGCAGTTATGGAAATGCCTATAAACAAACTCACAATGAAGCTTATAAAGCAGTTATTATTGAAGCCGCAAAATCATTATCTACCCGTTTCAGACCTGCTGCAGGAGTGATTCAGTCATGGGACGAAGATCGTGGATGGCAAGGTACAAAAGGTTGGATGTGTCCGGTGATTATTGATAATATGATGAATCTGGAACTACTGTTTAAAGCATCTAATTTATCAGGTGATTCTTCTTTCCGAAAAATGGCCATTAGCCATGCAAATGTTACCATGCAAAACCATTTTAGAAGTGATTTTAGTTGCTATCATGTGGTTGATTATGATAAGGTTAAAGGTGGAGTTCGTGGCAAATGTACCGCTCAGGGTTATTCCAACGAATCCGCTTGGGCGCGTGGGCAGGCCTGGGCTTTGTATGGCTACACGGTTTGTTACCGGGAAACGAAAGACAAGAAATACCTTGATTTTGCAGATAAAATCTACAATTTTATTTTCAGTAATAAAAATATGCCTGCAGATATGATTCCTTATTGGGATTTTAA
>CAIYOZ010000270.1 GCA_903927945.1 uncultured Bacteroidales bacterium
ACCAATGATGACTGAAATAATGGCACAAATCAATACACCACCTGCTGCAATATCTTTCGCTTTCCCTGCCAATGGATGGTGATCGGGCGAGGCGAGATCAACCACATTTTCAATGGCTGTATTCATCATTTCGGCCCCCATTACCATTCCAATACATAGAAGACAGAACATCCATTCTATCAAACTGATTGAAAAAACGAACCCGCAGATAACAACCAGAGTTGTAATCGTGATATGAATTTTCATATTAGCCTCCGTACCAAACACATGCCTGATACCACGGCCGGCATATCCAAAACTTTGAAGTCTTTTATTCATAATTTTCTTTTCATATGAAATTGAATGCAAATAACGTAAAAAAAATGCAAACAAAGCCGTTGAGTGTATAAAAAAATCCTACAAACAGGATTGTTTGCAGGATTTTAATGAAATATACTTGTATTATTGAAGTCTATACTTTCACACGTTCGATGTAAGAGCCGTTGCGGGTATCCACACGAATCGTTTCGCCTTCGTTAATGAACAGAGGAACACGAACAGTGGCACCTGTTTCAACTGTAGCCGGCTTGGTGGCATTGGTAGCAGTATCTCCTTTTAATCCGGGTTCGGTATATGTAATCAATAAAGCTACTTGTACAGGCAGATCGACAAATAGGATAGTTTCAGATTGTGCGTGAATCACCACTTCACAAATCATTCCTTCTTTCATGAAATCCACTCCATTAATAATATCTTTATCCACAGAAACCTGTTCGTAAGTTTCGTTGTTCATAAAGTTATAACCCATATCATCTTTATACAAGAACTGGAATTCGCGACGTTCGATACGTACTTCTTCAATCCTCACACCGGAGTTAAATGTTTTTTCAAATGTTCTGCCGGTAATCACATTTTTCATTTTTGTACGAACAAAGGCAGGTCCTTTTCCGGGTTTTACGTGAAGGAACTCGGTTATCACTAAATATTGACCGTCAATATCGAGGCACATGCCATTTTTAATATCTGCTGTAGTAGCCATAAAAAGATTTACTATTTTAAAAAATTTACTATTTACAATTAGAAGACCGGAAAAACGGGTTTATCTATTCAATACTCAACTAAATGGAATTCAATTTGATTCATTTCATTTAGGTTGCAAAAGTACTATTTAAATTTTGATTATCAAAATAACAAATCAATCAGTCAGTTATGAAAAAACCTCTGCTTTTTGGGCAGAGGTTTCCACATTCATTCTTAGTTTTATTGTTTCAATCTATTTATCGTTCCGTTTTTGCACGTTGTAATAAATCTTCATTTGGTTGCCCAATATCTTGGTAAACCCTTTCACATCATCGGCACTCCAGGCACGGTTAATTTCACCATATTCACCGAAATCGGTTTTCATCAAGTCGAACGGACTATCGATTCCAACCAGGGTATAGCTATATGGACGAAGTTTCACAATGACGGTACCAGTCACGTTTTGTTGCGAACTTTGTAGAAACTGTTCGATATCACGCATGACCGGTTCCAGGTATTGGGCTTCGTGCAAGAACATGCCATACCAGTTTCCCAGTTGGTCTTTCCAGTATTGTTGCCACTTGGTCAGGGTATGTTTTTCGAGCATCTTGTGAGCATTAATGATCACCAGCGGTGCGGCAGCTTCAAAACCTACACGTCCTTTGATCCCGATTATGGTATCCCCAATGTGCATATCACGCCCAATACCGAATTTACAGGCTATCGCTTCCAATTGATTGATCAGGTTCACTTTATTTGCATTTGTCTGACCATTTACAGCACAGATTTCACCATTTTCAAATCCTATGGTTACGGTTTCCTCTCCTTGTTTTTCAACCTGGCTTGGATAAGCCTCTTCCGGTAAGGTTTGTTCCGATTTTAATGTTTCTTTTCCACCGATACTAGTTCCCCACAAACCTTTGTTGATAGAGTATTCCATTTTTTTGAAATCAGCTTCAAAACCATGTTCTTTCAGGTAGTTGATTTCATATTCACGGGTCAACACCATATCGCGGGTTGGAGTGAGAATTTTAATCTCTGGAGCCAGCACATCAAAGGTCAGGTCAAAACGCACCTGGTCATTTCCAGCACCGGTGCTGCCATGAGCTACATAATCGGCTCCTATTTCCTTGGCATAGTTAATGATGGCTATAGCCTGAAAGATACGTTCGGAACTGACAGAGATCGGATAGGTTCCATTCCGAAGCACATTCCCGAAAACCATGTATTTTATACTTTTCTCGTAATACTCTTGGGTCACATCCAATGCTACATGGTTGACAGCTCCCAACCGATAGGCCTTTTCCTCAATCACTTTCAGGTCAGCATCACTAAATCCACCCGTATTTGCCACGGCAGTATACACATCGTATCCTTTATCTTCTGACAAATACTTTGCGCAAAACGATGTATCCAGTCCTCCGCTAAATGCTAAAACAACTTTTTCTTTCATTTTTATATCTTTAAAGTCTTAGGTGTTTTCTCAAAAAGAAATCAATTTGGGAAATTCCTTATTAATTAAATTACCTATTCATCTTTATCTTTCTTTTCTTCCGTAGCCGGATCATAGAGCATTCCTGTACAAAGACAATGCTTGCGCATAGTACGCTGCAGTATGTCATAGTTCACGCAACTCTGGCACCCTTTCCAAAAAGCTTCATCATTGGTTAGTTCGGAGAAAGTTACAGGTTTATATCCCAGTTCGGAGTTAATTTTCATGACAGCCAACCCGGTAGTTAATCCAAATATCTTAGCATCCGGATACCGTTGACGGGAAAGCTCGAACGCTTTACGTTTAATGCGTTTTGCCAGTCCATGTCCACGGAATTTATCCACTACGATTAATCCTGAATTGGCAACAAATTTCTTATTACCCCAGGTTTCAATATAGCAAAATCCTGCAAATTCATCACCGGATAAGGCGATGATTGCTTTACCTTCTTTCATTTTTTGCTCGATATACTCGGGCGAGCGTCTGGCTATTCCGGTTCCGCGTACTTTGGCCGCATCTGCTATAGTGGTCAAAATGGTTTCAACATATCCTAAAAAACGTTCATCAGCAATTTGTACCGTTATTTCTTCAACGGTTATCTCTTTGTCCATATTCAATTTGAATGAGTTCTTTTTTTATTTGAAAGTAACTCTTTTACAACCCGTACAACTTACTTTTCAATCCCTTCGACTTTGAAACACTATATTGTCAAATAGACCATAAGCTTTTCAAAAAGGGCAGCAAAGATATAGAAATTGTATGTACTCAGCAAATAATTTTGTATTAATCCTTTTCGGAAAAGGTGATATTCATCATCTCGAGAATATCCTCGCGGGAAACTCCTTCACGGGGGATCACCAAAATGGTATCATCACCGGCAATAGTACCCAACACATGTTCGGTAGCTTTGTTGTCAATATCCCAGGCAATAGCACTGGCGTAACCGGGTTTTGTTTTCACCACGCCCAGCAGACCTGAGAATTCCATACTTAATACTGCTCCATGTGCGATAAGTGTATTACTGGTACCTGTATTGGATAAAGGCTTGTTGTAGGAAGGCAAAATATACTTGTAAGCTCCGTTTGACAGTGGAGTTTTGGCTACCTTGAGTAATTTTAAATCACGGGATAAGGTTGCTTGCGTTACTTCGCACTGTCGTTCAAACAGGATTTTGAGTAATTCTTCCTGGCTGCCTACCACCGTAGAACGAAGAATTTCAGAGATAATTTGTAACCGGTTACGTTTATTCTTCATAAATGAATAATTATTTATATTTACCACAAAAGTACTACATTTTTTGGTATATTCTAGCAACAATCTTCTATAAACATCCTTTTTTAACTCAAATTTAAGGGTAATGAATACTTATTCAGTATAATTATAAAATATATTTGTATGTTTATTCTTATTTTCATGCATAATTACACAACGTTGACATATTATGCTCATAAATCA
>CAIYOZ010000271.1 GCA_903927945.1 uncultured Bacteroidales bacterium
ATGTCTTCACCCACTCGTACCAACATATATACGGGCTTATATCCCGTAAAGAGTGGTGCATATCCAAATCATACTTTTGTAAAGGAAGGTGTTCAAAGCATTGTGCAGTTTTTAAAGCCGAGAGGATATAACACGGCTCTTCTAGGAAAAAAACATATAAATCCCAAAAGTGCTTTCCCATTTAATGATTTGGGAGACAATGGAGATGAACTCGATTTCGGTAAAATGAACAGTTACATCTCTGATCAAAAAAGAAAAAATGAGCCATTTTGTTTATTTGTATGTTCACACCAACCTCATGCTCCTTATACACATGGCGATCCGAAGCGATTCCCTGAAGATAAGATAAAGCTTCCTCCTTATTTAGTCGATACGAAAGTGACACGAAAGGAATTGTCGAAAATTCTAGCCGAAATTGAATATATGGACGGAGAGTTCGGTCAATGCCTAGACATGTTAGAAAAATATGGTTTATCGGAAAATACGGTTGTAGTTTTTGCAAGCGAACAGGGTAACGGTATGCCATTTAGCAAATGGACATGCTATGGAAATGGACTGCAAAGTGCGCTTATTGCCCGTTGGCCTGGAAAAATAAAACCAGGTAAGGTTAGCAACGCAATGGTGGAATACTGTGACATCACACCAACTTTTATTGACATAGCAGGGTTAGCTTCAAGAAAAGAGTTAGACGGAAAAAGTTTCCTTCCCGTTTTGTTGGGCAAAACCAACAAACATAAGGAGTATGTTTATGGAATTCAGACCACTCGTGGTGTTATTGGTTGTCCTACTTATTATGGTTCACGCACGGTGCGTAGCAACAAATTCAGATATATCCTGAATCTGACTCCCGAAGAACCTTTTGTGATTTCAAATACAAGTGGAACTCTGATTAAATCGTGGCAGGAAAAAGCGCAAAACGATAAAAATGCTGGCTTGTTGGTGGGCAAATACCTGAAACGTCCTGCTGAGGAGCTGTACGATGTTGTGAAAGATCCCTTTGAACTCAATAACCTAGCCAATAATCCTAAGTATGCGATTCCGATGAATGAATTGAAAACCAAACTTTCAGAGTGGATGAAACAACAGGGAGATAAAGGTCAGGAAACCGAATTAGATGCCTATAATCATCAAACAAAAAACATGAAAGAATAGAATTATGATAGTTCCTAAGAGCTTTTCAGTCTCATCATTGACAGTTTATTGAATTAAAAATTTCACTTATAAATTATGAAAAAAAAATACTTGCTCAGTTTAGTTATTCTTATATCTTTAGCGTCAAATGGTTTAACACAAACCCGAAAGCATATATTGTATAAGCAAATCGATTCAACAGCTTTATACATAGATGTTTTTTATCCTAAAAACATTCAGCCCAACAGCACATATCCAACCATCATTTTCTTTTTTGGTGGGGGTTGGTCTGGAGGAACTGTCAAGCAATTTGAACCTTATGCCAATTATTTTGCCAATAGAGGAATGATAGGAGTTGTAGCCGATTATAGAGTTCAAAGACGCCACCACACTACCCCTTTTGAATCATTAATGGATGCTAAATCTGCCATACGATACCTGAGAAGTCATGCGAAGGAGTTGGGTATTAATCCCGACAGTATAGTAGCTTCTGGTGGGTCAGCGGGTGGACATTTGGCGGCGGCAACAGCTTTGTGTACAGCATTTAACGACAAAATGGATAATTTGTCGGTGAGTTGCATCCCCAATGCTTTGGTATTATTCAATCCAGTTATTGATAATGGACCGGGTGGTTATGGTTATGACCGGGTAAGCGAAAAATACAAAGATTTTTCACCCATTAACAATATTAAAAAGGGGGCTCCCCCTACCGTCCTGTTTCTTGGAACGAAGGACAGATTGATTCCTGTTGAGACCATGCAGAAATATAAAAACCTGATGGAAGGTGTCTCTAGTCGGTGCGAACTGCATTTATATGATGGGGCAGGACATGGTTTCTTTAATTCCGGTGACTATCACAACAAAACTTTGTTCGTAGCCGATCAGTTCTTAGAATCATTGGGATATATCAAAGGAAAGCCATTAATTGAGATGAAATAGCAACTATTGGTTCTCTATTTCCAGTTCGAATTTATCTATCTTATTAATGCTTTTGAAATTTAAGATCATAGATTGAAATTAAACTTTAAACCATTTAAATTCAAAATGAAAACTCAACACATCTTCTCATTTTTGGCAGTGAGTGTAATTCAATCATTTGCCCAAAAACCCAACATCGTATTTATTCTTGCCGACGACCAAAGAGCACACGGGACCATACATGCATTGGGTGGTAACGAGGTAATTACGCCCAATATTGATGAATTGGTAAAAAACGGAACATCTTTCACCAACAGTTATATCATGGGTGGAAGTCAGCCTGCGGTAAGTGCCCCGAGTAGGAATATGCTGATGACAGGCAGGAATTTATTCTCAATTGGAACTCAGAATGGAATCAATATTGCAGATAATCAAACTACCATGGGCGAATGTTTGGGCAAAGCAGGTTATGAAACTTATGGCATTGGCAAATGGCACAACAATCCTTCGGCATTTAATCGTACTTTTCAAGGTGGAAATGATATTTTCTTCGGTGGTATGGGCGATCAGTTTAAAGTTCCGTTAAATTACTATGACCCCACAGGTAGATACAATAACTCAATGCCAATTCCTGGTGATAATTCAAAAAAGGCTAAAGCAGATCATTTTTTTGTAGGCAAACATTCCTCTGAAATTTTCAAGGATGCAGCCCTGAAATTTATCAAAGAATACACTGAAAAGAAACCATTTTTCCTGTATGTGGCATTTACTTCGCCACACGATCCACGCAAAATGCCACCGAAATACCTGGCCATGTACGATACAGCCAACATAAGCACACCAAAAAACTTTTTGTCCGTTCATCCATTCGATAATGGCGAATTGACAATCAGGGATGAAAAACTGGCTGCTTTCCCGCGTAATCCCAAAGAAATTAAATGTCATATACGTGATTATTATGCCATGATAACACATCTGGACGATCAGGTGGGTGAAATTATTCAATCGCTGAAAGATAAAGGGCTGTATGAAAATACGATTATCATATATACCGGTGATAATGGCTTGGCACTTGGTCAGCATGGATTGATGGGCAAGCAAAATGTGTATGAACACAGTGTGAAAGTTCCGCTTGTAATAGCAGGTAAAAATATAGAAAAAGGGAAAATAAATTCCAATTTCGTTTACCTGTTTGATATTTTCCCAACCCTTTGTAATCTGACGGGAACTCCAATTCCGGCAACCGTACAAGGAAGACCCTTTATGGGAAGAAACGTAAAACCACGTACAACCATGTTTTATGCTTATCGGAATTTTCAGCGTGCGGTGCGTAAAGGCGATTGGAAATTGATAGAATACTTTGTAAATGGTGTTCAAACCGAACAACTTTTCAATTTGAAATCAGATCCGTTCGAAATTCAAAACCTTTTGAATGAAACCGGTGCAAAACAGACTTTGGAAATCATGCGTGCTGAATTGAAAAAACAACGGGTTTTAAATAACGACAATGTGGATTTGGTAAAAGCAGGTATTAAAGATACAGAAGCCTTTAAAGATGGACATGAATAATCCGGGTAATTTTAAAATTTTCAAGACTGTGTTGACCAAAAAATCATTTTGTGTTCCAATATCCTTTGTTGCATTGTCATCATTTACGCAAATATATGCTTCCAAACCCAACGTAATTTTCATTGTTACCGACGATCAGGGTTATGGCGATTTGGGCTGTAATGGCAATCCATGGTTAAAAACGCCCAATATTGATAAGCTGAATTATGAAAGTGTACATTTCAGCAATTTTCATTCAGGTACAACCAGCGCTCCAACACGGGCAGGATTAATGACTGGGAAATACTGTAACAAAGTAGGAGTCTGGCATACAGTAAAAGGGCGTGAGATGCTTGATGTTAATGAAATTACCTTAGCCCAAAACATGAAAGATGCGGGTTATTCAACGGCCATTTTTGGCAAATGGCATTTAGGCGACAATTACCCTTTCCGCCCGCAAGACCGAGGATTTGATGAGGTATTGACTTTTGACGGTGGAGGTGTTGGTCAGCAGCCCGATTATTGGAATAATGATTATTTCGATGACACTTATTTCCATAACGGTAAACCCGAGAAATTCAAGGGTTATTGTACAAATGTTTGGTTTGATGAAACCATCCGCTTTATCAAGAAGAATAAAAACAAACCATTTTTTTGCTATTTGGCCACAAATGCCCCACATCATCCTTATAATGTGGCAGACAAATACAGTGCGCCTTACAAAAATAATCTGGCTATAACCAATGCCAATTTTTATGGGATGATAGCCAATATTGACGAAAATGTGGGAAAACTGCGCTCTGAATTAAAGAAAATGGGTTTGGACGAAAATACAATTTTGGTGTATATGTCCGATAACGGTACAGCAACAGGAGTTAAATTCAATACTAAAAATGAAGTTGTTTCCGGTTATAATGCGGGAATGCGGGGGATTAAAGGTTCTCCTTATGATGGAGGGCATCGGGTACCATTTATATTGCATTATCCCAAAGGTGGAATTGACAAAGGAAAAGAGATAACTACACTTACTTCATATATCGACTTTGCGCCGACGATATTGGAACTTTGTAACGTACTACCTGCA
>CAIYOZ010000272.1 GCA_903927945.1 uncultured Bacteroidales bacterium
ACGGATTTTAATTCCAATAAATTGGAATGATACAAAGATGGAAGTCTTTATCATTCATACTTGTATGAATTAAATCCGTATTCAAAATCCTTTACTATATTCTTATCTGTGTAAATCCGCTGTATCCGTGGGAATCCGCGTGCTATTCTTTATTCAAATAGGACAATATATTGTTCTTACTACTTAAATATGAAACCCATCGATTCGAATCATTTGTTAGTACCGTTCACTTCCCCCAGAAAAGTAATCATGTCCCGGTTAAAGGTATTGACCGAAATCGTAGAACTTCCGTTATTATAGATATCCATAGAAATTTCATAAACTGATTCTCGGGCTTTTACTTTAAACCGTATATCCCATCCATCCGATTTCTTTTTGTTTTTAATGGAATAGTTGATCATAGGTTCGGCGAATTTAATACCGCCGTCCCCTCCATAGGATTCTGAAAATGCAACACCAAAATACGGAAGAAAAGCAAACGCTGAATCATTCCTTATTTTTAAATCATATTCGGAGGTAAGGTATATTTGCGTTCCTCTTAATGGATTTGCATAATTTACCAAGACTGTAAAGTCTTTTTGTTGAATTTTTTGAGATAATCCCTTTTGATTTTCGGGAATGGTCGTTAAACCTAAACACGGCAGCAATAGAGCAAAAACCAATGATGCTTTTTTAAGAACCTGTGATTTCATGATTGTATTGTCTTTTAAAGGTAATACCTAAACCAACCGTTAGAGTACAACGCCGATAATACAATGCAAAATGACTATTATTAGTTCAATTTAATATTCCATATTTCAATTAGTTTCAACTTCATTAAACTCGCTTCAGCTTTAAAATCAAACCTTTCCAGGGAGCCATGTAAGAAACAAATGCATGATTGGAACTCAGGGTCAATAGCGGATACTTTTCCGATTCATCCATCAGGTTCACAACCGTGTAGTTTTGACCTTCTTCAATTCCCAGGTATTGAAAAACTTCAAACGGGAAATGAACTTCCGTGTCCAGAGGTTTATCATCAAAGTTCAGTACAACTAGTAAAAGTTCATCATTGTATTTACGGAAATAGGCATATTGTTCGTGGGTATTGAATTTGGGGGTATCGAAATTGGCAAATTCAAGGTCGTACATTTGCCCATCGGTAATTGCTTTTTCAGTCAAGGTTATATTCAGTAATTTCTGATAAAATGCCCGTAATTCTTTTTGCTCAGTCGTGAGAAGCTTTCCATCGTATTTCCCTCCATTCGACCAATTCTGTATGGACTTTACACCCCAATAATCAAAGATGGAAGTACGTCCATCCATCCCACTGAAACCTTCGCTATCCATTCCCCGTTCACCTAACTCCTGACCCGAGTAAATCATGACAGGAGCCTGGGTAAGGGTAGCCGAGACGATCATGGCCGGTTGTGCATACATGCCATCGCCGGAGAAAAAACCTGAAGCAATGCGTTGCTCATCATGATTTTCTAAAAAATTAAGCATCTTGTTTTCAATCCCATCGAGCGATTGCCAGGCATTGGTAATCTCACGCACCGGGTAATTACGGCTGGTCACATTCCGGAGAATTTCATAGAGTCCCACTTTATCGTACAAATAATCAAATTTCCCGTTACAAATGAAATTGCGGTATTCCGAGGGTTTGTAGACTTCTGCGATAAAAATGATTTCAGGATATTGCTCTTTCACTTTTGAAATGGCCCAACTCCAGAATTCGACGGGAACCATTTCGGCCATATCGCACCTGAAACCATCCACATTCTTCGAACCCCAATAAAGGAGTATGTCGAGCATTTTATGCCAGGTGTCGGGGATCGGATTAAATTGCTTTTGATGACCTTCCATGTAATTTATCCCGTAGTTGAGTTTTACAGTCTCATACCAATCGTTTTGTGAGGGTGATGCCGTGAACTGGTCGTTACCGGTTGCTTTTGCAGGAAATTCCTGATAGCCCTGCACATTGAACTGAGGGGAAAAAGCCTGACCCGGCAGGTAATAGAAATTGTTCAGGGGAGAGAAAGCCCAATTGGAATGATCTTTTTCACCCAAATCAAGGATACCGGTTGGTTTTGCATCCGAGTGATACTGGCGTGCTACGTGGTTTGGAACAAAATCAATGATAACTTTCATTCCTGAATTATGAGTCCGCTTCACCAGTTCTTCGAATTCATTCATTCGGGTCTCTACGTTTTCAGCCAGATCAGGATCAACGTCGTAGTAATCTTTGATAGCATAGGGTGAACCGGCATTCCCTTTGACAACTGCCGGATGATCATTTAATATTCCATTTGAAGAATAATCGGTTAACGTGGCATGCTTGATGATGCCGGTATACCAGATATGGGTTATGCCCAGAGATTTTATTTCGGAAAGTGCTTTGGAAGTGAAATTATTAAATTTTCCACACCCGTTTTCTTCAATGCTACCATTGTGTTTGTTCGTTGTACAAATGTTTCCGAATAGGCGTGGTAAAACCTGATATATTACAAATTTCGACATGGGTGAATGGTTTAAATGAAAAGAATTGTATAGCGAATTATTTTATTGATTATATCCTTTATTGAGATTGAATTTTTTGGCAGATTGTATTTTAAATTCCGGTTGGAAATTTTGTTTGACCTTCATTCCGGTTTTTGAGGTGCTATTTACTGATATCAACAGATTATCCACCCAGACTGTACCCTTAGGAGGAACCATAAATCCAAATTGATTGGCTGAAGTGGTGATTTCGATTTCAGAACAATAACAATAACTGCTGTTTATGAAGTAGTACAACATAGTACCGATTTTTATCACTTTGAGTGTATTTTTACCTGCTGTCAGAATGGAGGGTTCGGTTAACTCTGTAAAGTAACTATACCAGGAACGATTTCCCATATACATTTTCTCATTGTTGTTGATCGTGAAATATTCTATCGGATCAGAACTCACATCCGAATTTACGGGCATGTTACCGAAGATAATTCCATATTGATTGGTCAGGCTTCCTGCAGGGTATTCTAATGTCAGTTGATAAGAAAAATCAGAGAGTATATCGATGGGTGTACTCGCATAAACCATGTACACTGAATCCACCTTCGATTGAAAGCGTAGTTGCCCGTTGTCGATACTGGTTTTATGGCTGGCATCCTCACTGATGGGCCAACCTGCATCTGTCTTGGCTTCGGTATTGAATGACAAATAGAGTGACTTTGCATACCCGGTGGTATCCACCGTTAGCTGTGTACTGGCAAAAGCTGGAGCCGACGTGTTTACATCGAAGAGTTCATCAATATAATAAGATCGCCTGATGCTACGGTAGTTGATATTCCAAGGACGGTTATTTACGGTGGAACCTCCACACATGATTGATTTCCAATCACCATTGTCAAGAGTTGTATTCAAGTGATCCCTACCCAGCAATCCATGTCCCAGTTCATGAAAGATCAAATCTTCCTTCATTTGATCAGCTCCGGCAGTTTCTGAAATGGCATTCCAATAAGTCCTGTCTATCTGAATTCGGATGGGAGTCTCATAATGAGTCAATCCGGCATCATTGTTACTCAGGTTTCCAAATTCGATAATCAACCCATTTGCCTGAGGATTGAATTGACGGCCATGGGCAGAAGCTTCAGTTTCAAAACGTTTCAAATAATCAGCAAAGGCACTATCCACACTATATTCTTTTGAATTCTTACAGGATGTAAAAAGTAAAAACAAACCACACAGGGAAATTATAAAAGATCTTGTACTAATCATTCAATTTTATGTATTAAAAAAAACTCTCGCAAATATAAACAAAAAACCGCATGGCATTGTTATTCTAGTATTAACAAATAAAATTTTAAATAAAATAATTTATGGCTACAGTAAAATTTAAAGGCAACGACGTTCATTCAATTGGTAATTTACCCGAAGTTGGTTCCATCACTCCAGATTTCACACTCGTAAATTCAAGCTTGCAAGACTTTCATTTAAGTGAATACAAAGGGAAACGAGTATTGCTAAATATCTTTCCAAGTTTGGATACAGGAACTTGTGCAATGTCAGTTCGCAAATTTAACCAATGGGTTTCGGAAAAAGAGAATGTAGTGGTGATTTGTGTTTCGAAAGATTTACCATTTGCCCAGAGTCGTTTTTGTGGAGCCGAAGGACTGGATAAAGTGATTACAGCTTCCGATTTCAGGTATAATACTTTTGCCACCGATTACGGAGTCCTTTTAACTGATGGTCCGTTAAAAGGTTTAATGGCAAGATCGGTTGTTGCTCTTGATGAAAACGGAAAAGTGCTTTACACCGAACAAGTTGCTGAAATTACGGAAGAGCCGAATTATGATATAAACGTATTCTAGTATCTAGTGTGTTCTGAAGACCGTAAATTTACGATCGTATCAACTATAAAAAAAACCTCTCTGTGCTGTGAAGCTCAGAGAGGTTTATTCATTGAAGATCGGGCATTGAAACTATAATATTCTATATTAAAGTTTTTTTAATACGATTCCCATCTTTTCCAATCCTTCTGTAACATTCAACGCTTCCACACTTTCAAAAGCTTTCAGGGCAATCAGGGCACAGACTTTTGCATCATCTCCTGCCCTATGATGGTGAAATACGAAATGATGGTATTCACTCACTGCACCTAATGTATGACTGGGTAAATGTTTCCAAACCTTTCGTGAGACATTCACCGTGCAAAAATAATCCACCCTTGGTAAGGCCAGGTCATAATAGGCCAGCGCAGAACGAAGCACCCGCATGTCAAAGGCAGCATTGTGGGCCACCAAAATATTGTCATCAAACCAAGGTTTCAGTTCACTCCAAAGTTCCTCGAAAGTGCGGGCAGTGGATACATCTTTAGTCGAAATACCATGCACCCGTTGGTTCCAGGGATTCATATACGGGAAACAAGCCGGTTTTATCAACCATGATTTCGATTCCATGACTACTCCGTTTTCTACGCGGGTAAGGCCTATTTCGCAAGGGAAACTGGCGTGTGCTGTTTCAAAATCAATGGCTGTAAAGGTCATAATTTTTAGTATTAGGTTCAGTTGAATTTCAATTTCAAAGATAGTTTATTCTGATTTAATTGACAAGTCACTTTGATAAATTTAAATCCGGTATTGAATTTGATTGATTTTCTCATAAATACTCACAAACGGGCTTAGAAACTCAGGAATACTGTTAAATATAGGTTAGATAGATTAAACAACAAAGGTGTTATGCCTAATAATTTGTATATTTGCACAATAAATATCTAAATGTGCATTATGAATAACTTAAAAATTGGAAATCTAATAGCCCGCATACCAATCATTCAAGGAGGTATGGGCGTTGGAATTTCTTTATCTGGTTTAGCGTCTGCCGTTGCAAATGAAGGGGGTGTAGGCGTTATTTCTTGTGCGGGTATCGGTCTTATCTATCGACATACAGCTAAAGATTATATGGAGGCTTGCATTATTGGCCTAAGAGAGGAAATAAGAAAAGCCAAGGAAAAATCGACGGGTATCATTGGAGTGAACATCATGATGGCGTTGACTAATTTCAGTGATATGGTAAAAACAGCCATCGCTGAGAAAGCGGATATCATTTTTGCCGGAGCAGGACTCCCAATGGATTTGCCTAAATACCGCACTGAAGGTTGTACTACCAAACTGGTACCTATTGTATCATCAGCAAGAGCCGCGAGGATTATCTGCGAAAAGTGGAAAACACTCTACGATTATTTACCTGATCTGGTAGTTGTCGAAGGTCCTAAGGCAGGAGGTCACCTGGGCTTTAAAACAAATCAGATTGATGATGAGAATTTCTCTATTCAAAAACTGGTACCTGAAGTGGTCAAAGAAGTAGCTCTGTTCGAGGAAAAATACAATCAGGAAATACCGGTAATAGCAGCCGGGGGAATCTACACCGGTGAAGATATCTACAATATCATGCAATTGGGAGCCAAAGGAGTGCAAATTGCCAGCCGTTTTGTGACTACCCACGAATGCGATGCCGATATTAAATTTAAGGAATCGTATATCAACGCAAAGGATCATGATGTGGAAATCATTCAAAGTCCGGTAGGAATGCCTGGCCGTGCGCTTAAAGGGGAATTCCTTGAAAAGGTGAAACTGGGTCTTACAGCTCCAAAATCGTGTCCCTATAATTGCCTGCATACCTGTGATTATACCAAGGTGCCTTATTGCATTATCGTGACACTTTACAATGCCTATCAGGGTAAAATGGACAAAGGATATGCTTTTGCAGGTAGTAATGCCTATCTGGCGACTAAAATCTCATCAGTAAAAGAAATTGTTGACGATCTGGTATCAGGTTTCAAAGTTGCCGAAACTGCAGCATTGGCTTAACAGAACATATCTGGATTACAGAAACTTTATTAAGAAAGGACAATTCTATCGAGTCGGATAGTTTGTCCTTTTTATTCATCCGGTGAATGTTTCCACTAATTTCAAAACGACTAATTTAATTGTTTTAATTTCTTCTGACTTTTAATTTCTGAAATATTTCCAGACAAAAGCTCTGGTTTATCAGAATTATTAGTTAATATTGCAAATAATTCCGCAGAAACATAATTATATGAAAAGTTTACTTATTCGCTATATAGAAAAATTAAATGATATCGACATTGAATCAGCCAATGATCTTCTGGATGATTTAGGTGTTCGTGATACCATTGACACCTTAAACTGGGCAACTGAATATCCTTACCGTCCGATTACACAATTTAATATTGCCCGTTCTAAGGATAGTATCTTCATTAAATTCTCAGTTCGCGGCAGTATGCTCCGAGCCATCTATTCCAATGATCAGGACCCTGTTCATGAGGACAGTTGTGTCGAATTCTTTTGCATGCCTTTAGGATCTGACCGGTATACAAATTTCGAGTTTAATTGTATTGGTACCTGCTCTGCTTCGAGTCGTAAAAGCAGGAATGAAGAAGTTGTTCCCTTTAATGTAGAACAGTTGAAAACCATCAAACGATATCCAACACTTGGCCGACGTGCTTTTAATGAAATGGAAGGTTCGTTTGAATGGGAATTAACAGTGAAAATACCATTCATTTTGATGCAACTCGATCCGGATCACTTACCTGAAAAGATCATGGGAAACTTCTACAAATGTGCCGACGGTACCGATTCTCCCCATTTTGTGACCTGGAACCCTGTCCATACCGATAAACCCGACTTTCATTGCCCTGAATACTTTGGCGAGTTGAATTTCTGAAATAAAAGCATAATATATTGATTTAGAAGATTAATAAAATACTTACTAAAATATAATAATCATGTTATCCGTAAAAAGGATAATATGATTTTTTTTTGAATTAATTTCAATGAAAATCCTGAATTCAAAAAGATGAACAAAAACAGATGTTTTAACGTTCAATAATCAGCATTGAGAGAATATCAATTTATAAATCAAAAAAGTTATGAAAAAAATTATTTTATCAATTGTATTATTGCAAATTGCAGTATTTTCATTTTCGCAGACATGGGTTTCAGACCCGATGCACTCACGGTTGGGATTTACGATTTCACATCTTACCATATCTCATGTGACCGGTAATTTTAAACAATTTGAAATAAAGGCTACTACTGCAAAAGCTGATTACAGTGATGCTAAAATTGAAGTGACTTCCCAAATTGAAAGTATTAATACCGACGTTGATAAACGTGATAACGATTTGAAAAGTGCGAATTTCTTCGATGCACAAAAATATCCAACCCTGGTTTTTAAAAGCACTTCCTTGAAAAACGTGAAAGGCAATGACTATAAATTAACTGGCAATCTGACAATTCATGGGATAACAAAACCAGTCGTTTTAGATGTTATATTTGAAGGAAAGGTAAAAAACCAAATGAACAAGAAAGATATTGCTGTTTTTACCATTAGTGGTTTATTAAAACGGTCCGATTTTGGGATTGGTACAAAATATCCAGCAGCCGCTGTTGGTGACGAGGTTACAATCAATGCAACAGCAGAAATGAGTCCAACCAATTAAACTGTAATGGAGTAATTCAAAAAAAATAAATGAATGGTGCCGGTAGGAAAGTTGCTTTACAGATACGCTAAAGAATCAATCTATGAAAAAAATATTATCATCAATCTTACTATTGCAATTTGCAGCTTTTACATTTTCACAAACATGGGTTTCCAATCCGGCTAACTCACAGATTGGATTTACGATTTCAAATCTTATGGTATCGCATGTAACCGGTCATTTTAAACAATTTGAAGTAAGAGTTATCACCTTAAAACCCGATTACAGTGATGCTACAATTAACGTAAGTGCCCGTATTGAAAGTATTAATACAGGAATAGTCAAACGTGACACGCATTTGAAAAGTGATGCTTTCTTTGATGCACTAAAATATCCAACTCTGGTTTTTAAAAGTACTTCTTTGAAAAATGTGAAGGCCAATGAATATGAATTGAGCGGTAATTTGACAATGCATGGGATTACAAAACCTATTGTATTGGTTGTTGTCTGGGAAAATAAAAACCAATCAAACAAGAAAGAATCAGCTGTCTTTATTATTAAAGGTCACTTGAACAGATCGGATTTTGATATTGGCAAAAAATATCCTGGTGTTTCAATTGGCAATGAAGTCACAATAAGTGCCACTATTGAACTAATGCCAATTAAAAGATGATCAATAATCTTCAATTCAAAAAAGAGGCAAATTCTTATACCTCTTTTTTTATCCAATTGACCGGGGATTAAAATCATAAAGAATAAGACATTTTTTCAGTTGAAACAAAGTAGTATTCACAACTATTTACTAAATTTGCAAATATAAAAATAATGGATTATTAAATCTTTCAAAAAGTAAACATAACAATGAATATTGAAAAGATTAACTGGAATGGAATAGATGCTGTTTTACTCGAAACGAATGTATATGAGGCAATTATAGTTCCTTCAGTGGGTGCCAATCTGGTCAGGTTGTATAATAAAGAGAAACAGGTAGATATCCTGAGAACACCTACAGAAGAAGAAATGGATACTTTTAAGAGTAGGCCACAGATATTTGGGGTTCCGTTACTTTTTCCACCTAACCGTATTGAAGAAGGGAAATACAGTTATGCCGGAAGAAACTACCAATTTCCGATTACTATCCCCGATCAAAACAATTACCATCATGGAATCATAAAGTCTGAACCTTTTACCATTACCAGCACCCGGTATTCTTCGGATGCAGTAGAAGTAGAAGCCAGTTTTTTCTCTAACAGGATCAATCGTTCCATTTATGAGAATTTTCCTCATGAATTCATTTGTAAAATACGGTTTATCCTTACAGATAAGGAATTAACCCATATTATTACGTTCACCAATTTAGGGAATAAACCCATGCCACTGGGTGTAGGGTATCACACACCTCTCAGACTTCTTTTTTCAAAAAACACTGAACGATCGGATTATAAACTTCGTCTATCAGTGGGGAAACGTTGGGAACTAAACGATCGTAGCTTACCGACAGGAAATCTTATGGATCTGAATGAAGAAGAATTACAATTACGGAACGAAGGATTGAACCCAACCGGAAAACCGATTGAAATGGCACTCACTGATGAAGCTATCATGGAAAATGGCAAACCCTATCATGGTGCCATTCTCACCAATGAGAAAGATAATATAAGCGTCTATTATGAAGTCGATAACAAATTCAAACACTGGACCCTATGGAATAATGGAGGAAAAGTTGATTGGGTATGTCCGGAACCGCAAACCTGGGCTATCAATGCCCCGAATCTCTCACTACCCGCTGAAATCACCGGAATGCAAGCGTTGAACGGAGGTAAGAGCTGGAGTGGAACTACCAGATTCTATGTAAAATAATTAGAACAATAAAAAAACAGCCTGTAGATCGGTTTACGAACGACAGGCTGTTTTTGCATTTATAGACGTCAATCACACAATGCGTATAAATCACCTCTTGGATTTACCAAAAGTACCGGTACCGGTGATTTCTTAATAATATGATATTCTTTTGGGCCAAAGAGGATATCATCCAGGCCATAATCACGTGATGCAGATACAATGATGATCCCTCCCTGTTCTTTTTCGGCCACTTGGATTGATTCTGCTTCCACTTTAAAACTATCTTTTAGTGCTTTCCCAAGCGTATATTTCAGTTGAAACTTATCGAATAAAAGAGTCATCTTCTTGGCATTTGTAGTGGCTTTCGATCCATAGTCATTGGCCAGCAACATGATTATCTCGGAGTTACAAAACCTTCCAAAGGCTGCTGCAAATTGTGCCTTTTCAAGTTCTTCTTCCAAAAAGCCAATTGGTAGAATTACTTTTTTCAGGATCAATTCTGTAAATGCTTCCTTATAAAACAAGTAGGGTATCCGCAGTTCACGGCAATCATTTAGCAAACTACGAATCGATTTAGTTTGCCCGTTTGATATCTGAATAAATAAAAAAGATGCATCCAATTCTTCACACACCGATGTAAGAGTATAGGTTTTCGAATTTCGAACCGTCAGTAAGGCATCTTTCAGATTTAGTTCATTTATGAGTTCTTTCAATTCATCATCCCTGAGAGCAATAAGTTCTTCATTATCAACAAAACTCAGCACTCCAAGTGATTTCTTGAGCTGTATAGCCAAGGATAATGCACTTTGAAGCATAACTTTCGCTGTATTTGGTTGCAGTATCTGAACTAATATCATTGGTGATTGAGTTGATTGAGTTGATTAAGTTAATTGGTTGATTGTTTACTTTTCAAAAGTTTCTTTCACTTTGGAAAAGTTTCTTATTCCTGGAAATAAACCCTCTTCACTCTTCTGGAAATGCTTGTAAGAACCTCGTAAGGTATAGTCTTTAGCCATCCGGCAACTTCCGCAATTAATAAATGGTCACCAAAGATTTCTACCGTATCACCTTCTTTGGCTTCCAGGTTGGTTACATCGACAATGACCAGATCCATACAAACATTCCCGATTACTTTTGCCCGTTGTCCATTAATCAACACCTCTCCCACTCCATTGCCAAGTTTGCGGTCGAACCCATCGGCATAACCGATTGGAATGATCGCAATTCGTTTGTCTGTATTGATGATACCCTTTCGGCTATAACCAACCGTTTCACCACTTTTTACATTTTTAATCTGCAGAATGACCGTTTTTAAAGCACAAACCTGTTTTAAACTCACGTCAGGCAAAGAACTCACTCCATAATGCCCGATACCCAGACGAACCATATCAAACTGATATTCCGGGAATCGTTCAATACCGGCAGAATTAAGGATGTGTCGCATAATGTGGTGGGAATACCCACCGGTGAGTTGATCGGCACAAGCAGTAAACGTTTCGATTTGTTGTTTAGTGAATGAATCAAAACGTTCTTCATCTGCACCTGCTAAATGAGAGAATACGGAACGAACTTTTAACTGGTTTTGTTTCTTTAACCGTTTGATCAATTCATCCATATCCTGCGGTTCAAAACCCAGGCGATGCATGCCACTGTCAATCTTAATATGAATCGGATAATCGACCAATCCCAACTTTTCAGCCGCTAGGATAAATGAATCGAGCAATCTAAAACTATATATTTCAGGTTCCAGTTTATAATCGAAGATCATGCCGAAACTACCTTTCTCAGGATTCATCACAATGATTGGGATTCGAATGCCTTCATGACGTAAATCGGCCCCTTCATCTGCTACTGCCACAGCCAGGTAATCACAATGGTGATGTTGCAGGGTACGTGCTACCTCTACGGCACCACTACCATAAGCAAAAGCCTTGACCATACACATCATTTTAGTTTCTGGCAACAGCTTTGACCTAAAATAATTGAGGTTATCCACCAATGCATTCAGGTTAACTTCCAAGACTGTTTCGTGAGTTATCAATTCAAGCTTTTCTGAGATTTCTTCAAAATGAAAGTTCCGGGACCCCTTGAGTAATATTATTCCATCTTTCAATTCCCTAAGAACAGTAGATTTGAGGAAATCCTCTGTATGGTTGAAAAAGGTACTCTCAATAGATTCGAATAAACCGGAATGTTTTGATATTTCTGTGCCAATACCCACAAGACGTTGGATATTTTTATTCTTTATCAGTTCAGCCACCGTTTCATACAGTTCATCCGATGATTGACCACTTTGGAGTATGTCGGATAGAATTAATGTCTTCGACATATTTTTTGCCGTAGCCTGTTGATTCAGAAAATCGAGGGCAATGCTCAATGAATTCAGATCGGAATTATAACTGTCATTGATGATTAAACAATTTCGTACTCCCTCTTTTACTTCCAGCCGCATGGCTACTGCTTCCAGATTCAATATCTTTTTTCCAATCTCTTCTTTCTTAATCCCTAAATGTAACATGACTGCTATGCAATGAAGTGCATTTTCTATTGATGCGTCATCGGCAAATGGAATGGTTAGAGTCATGCCAAAGTCAGCTGTTTTGAAAGTGACATTCGTATGATTTGTATCTTTTAAAATTTTCAGGATTTGCATGCTGGCTTTTTCACTCTTGCCCCATGAAAATAATTTTCCTTTAAATCCTGATTGGGCAATGCATATCTCCACCAGTTTATTATCCGAACAATAGATTAATATCCCGGATTGTTTAAAAAGCTTCAATTTCTCTTCGCATTTTTGTTTTAGGCCGGTAAAATTTTCCTGATGTGCTTCTCCCAGATTAGTAAAAACACCAATGGTGGGTTGTATAATAGGTTGCAAATGCTCCATTTCATGCATTTCGGAAATACCTGCCTCGAAAATGCCAAGTTCTGTGTTTTCATTTAAAGCCCATACCGATAACGGAACTCCGATCTGTGAGTTATAACTACGTGGGGAACGTACGATTCGATAATCGGTATGAAGCAATTGGTAGAGCCATTCTTTGATCACTGTTTTGCCATTGCTTCCTGTGATCCCGATAACTGGAATGGAAAACGAGGCACGGTGTGCTGTTGCCAGATTTTGTAATGCTTGTAATGTATCTTTTACTTTCAAGAAAACTGCATTGGTAAGTTTATCGAATTCCGGACGCAATTCACTGACCACAAAATAGCGCAAATTCTGTTGGTAAAGCTCCTCGATGTAATTATGACCGTCATTCCTGGCAGTACGTATGGCAAAAAACAAACTTTCATCAGGGAATGACAATGAGCGGCTATCGGTGAGCAACCAATTGATTTGATCTTCAGGAATGTTTTTTGTGTCTGCTCCAACGAGTTGGGCAACTTTTGTTAGTTTCATTATTCGAATGATTTATTTTTTTTCAAAGAATAGTCGTTAACAGCATTTGTATTAAGTTGATTCTTGTATTCAAAGGGCAAAGTTAACCATTTTTCTTCGGGCTTACCCGATTTTTTTTCATAAACACGAATGGAATCTGAGATAGAAAAGATTGAATATCCTCCCACCGGATCTTTTCCCCGTAACGTGGACCGGCTAATTATGCCGGGTATACCCTCGTAATTAAATAATACATTGCGATGAACATGACCCCCCAATACTGCATGAACATTATATTTATTCAACACAACTATCATTTCTTTCCAGTTATCCACATCGCCGGTTTGAAGTGGATAATGGGTTATTACAATAACGGGCATTTTTGGATCTGTTTTTTCCAATATCTTTTTCATCCAGAGAATATCATCTTGTTGAATGGTACCAAGACCTGAATTTGTCAGAGGAGCGGTAGTAAATCCAATGAATTCGATTCCCTTATGCCTGAATTCAAATTTATTCTCCCCAAAAATTGCCTTGAAATTTGTGGTTCCATTTTCATACCACTTTACGTCATGGTTACCAGGAATCACAAAAAAAGGGATATACAGTCTTTGAAGCATTTGTTTTGCCAATCGAAGTGACACAGTATCACCAAGGTTTGCAATATCCCCGGCAACAATCACAAAGTCAATTCCGGATAGTTTGTTCACATCGGCAACAGCATTTGCTAGGTCAAGTGATGGTTGGGGATTCGTATTTGAAATATGTAAGTCACTCAACAGGACAAAACGGAAAGGTTCCGTTGCCAATGCTGAGAACTGAAATCCTATGAGAAGCAGAAAAAAGTAGTAACATTTTTTTTTCATGCGAATGACTTAAAACCAGGCTCTCTTTGAGCTTATTTATAAGTTTAAATTTGGAAGGACAAAGATACAACAGTTAAAACAAATATGTTCAGCACTGCTTTAAAAGTTTCATTAAATAAATCTCGTGCAAAAAAATGGAGTATTACCCTGCACGGATATACTCCAATTGTCATTTTAAGCTCTCTGGTTCGATTTAAACATCAATAGAGGTAACTTCTATCAACAAGTCATCTTTCATAACTGATTGACCTGCCACCACATGAATTTTACCGATCACCCCGTTGCAGGTAGCCGTTATTTCATTCTGCATTTTCATCGCCTCCAGGCTCAGTATAGGTTCACCTTCATTCACCAGATCCCCTTCTGCCAGAAAGATATCAACGATCTTGCCCGGCATGGGAGAAGTAATGTTATTCTCATTCAGCTGCTTACCATCCTTATCGATCATTCCATGGCGTACATACGAGAACAGTGATTCAAGGCTGAATTTATATTCCACCCCGTTCACTTTTACTGTCGACTTATTCTGATCACGTGAAACCAGCTCGCAGTTGTAACGTTTGCCTTTCCATTCGAACAGATACTGGTAATCGGATTGTTCGATAAAGTTTATATCCTGTTCCACATTGTCAATTACTGGCAGAGTTTCTTTGGGAAGGTAAATTTTAAACCGTTTTCCGTTTTCGCGCATGGCGATAAAAAGTCGTGAAGCGTCTCTTCTATATACGTAGGATGTTCCCATATTTTTTTATTTACTATTTATTCATTTACAATTTACCAATAACCAATTAACTAATTAACCAATCAACCAATTACTTATTAATCCTCTTATTCAATACCCACACATTCAGGTTTTCATTTCTTGAAGCCGGTGCATCGGATACAATCTGTAAATATTCAGTCGCATAAATGATGGTAGCTGCCAAAGCTCCGATCAGTTCGTCATCCGGATGTTCCAACATAACCGGTTTGAAAAATTGAGTCACCCAACGGGTTGTATAGCGGGCCGAAATGAATTCAGGGTCCTGAAGTACCGTACGGCAGAATGGAACCGTCGTTTTTAAGCCTACCAGGCTAAAATCTTTTAAAGCCTCGAGTGTTTTATCTATGGCATCCTGCCTGTTGTTCCCCCGAACGATAATCTTGGCAATCATTGAATCAAAATAGGGTGTTACCACCGAACCATTTTGTACGCCTGTTTCAATGCGAACATGATTTCCCTGTGGAAACCTTATCTTTTCAATAAACCCTGTTTGAGGGCTAAAACGATTCTGAGGATCTTCTGTATTCACCCGGCATTCAATAGCCCAACCGGTGGTTTTGATATTGGATTGTTTCAGTGTCAGCTTTTCACCCAATGCTATTTTGATCTGCCAGTCAAGCAGATCAATACCGGTCACCATTTCGGTTACCGGATGTTCTACCTGGATGCGGGTATTCATTTCCATGAAATAAAATGTGCCATCTTCATCCAGAATATATTCTATGGTTCCGGCCGAAAAGTATCCAATGGACTTGGCAAATTTGACGGCCATTTTTCCCATCTTATTTCTTACTTTTGAAGAAATACTGGCAGAAGGAGCTTCCTCCATCAACTTTTGATGCTTGCGTTGCAGGGAGCATTCGCGTTCACCCAGGTGAATCACATTCCCGAACTTATCTCCCAAAATCTGAAATTCCAAATGTTTGGGGTTCTCAAGGTACTTTTCAATAAACAAATCCCCATTCCCAAAGGCAGCTGTAGCTTCATCGAATGCCGACTTGAAGTTGCGTTCCATCGTCTCGGGTTTCTCCACGATGCGCATTCCTCTTCCTCCACCGCCGGCCGAAGCCTTTAACAGCACCGGATAGCCTATCTTTTTGGCAATCTCCTGGGCTACCTGTGCATTGGCAATGGCGCCATCACTCCCTGGAACCAGAGGCAATCCGGCTTCAATTGCCATCTTCTTGGCAATGGTCTTGATACCCATATTCCGGATTAATTCCGGAGAGGGACCTACGAAATTCAGCCCATTTTTTTCACACAAAGCTGCAAAATCAGGATTTTCCGAAAGAAAACCATATCCCGGATGAATAAGGTCTATATGATTTTCCAGGGCTAACTGCACAATTCTTTCAGCGTCCAGAAAAATTGGTTTCTCATTATTTGCATCCCTGGCCTCTATAATTTCGTCTGCATATTGTAAATATAAGGCATCGGGTTCTTTGTCACTCTGCAGCACAACAGCCGTCAGTCCTAACTTATGAGCAGAACGTATAATCCGAATGGCAATCTCGCTCCGGTTTGCAATTAAAAGACGTTTATTCATGTATGATTAGTTGATTGGTTGATTAAGTTGATTGGTTGATTGGTTAATTAGTTAATTGGTTATTTGGTTGATTGGTTGGGTATTTGGGTATTTGGGTATTTGGTTGTTTTGGATAAATGCATATTTATTGGCATAATAACTTTATAACTTTCATTTTTCTTTATTAATTAATTCAGTTGTATAACGTAATCAACTTAATTAACCAATTAACTAATTAACTAATTACAAAGGAATACTCCCATGTTTCCGCTCCGGTTTTGAGTATTGTTTGTTGGAGAGTATTTCGAAAGCCGTAATCAGGATATTGCGGGTATCGGAAGGAACAATCACTTCGTCGATCAACCCCAGCTCTTCAGCCTTATATGGATTGGCAATTTCATTTTTATATTTTTCAGTCAGTATCTTTTCCAGTTCAGCCTTGTTCTCTGCTTTTGCCAATTCTGCCCTGTTCACGATCTTAATGGCACCTGCCGGTCCCATTACGGCGATCTCGGCTGTTGGCCAGGCAAAGTTGAAGTCACCTCCTGTATTTTTACTGCTCATCACGATATAGGCTCCTCCATAGGCTTTGCGGATAATTACCGTAATCTTTGGTACGGTTGCTTCACAAAAGGCATACAACAGTTTTGCACCATTGCGGATAATGCCACTGTGTTCCTGTTCAGTACCGGGCAAGAATCCGGGGACATCTTCCAATACAAGTAATGGAATATTGAAAGCATCACAAAAGCGCACAAAACGTGCACCTTTCACACTGGCATTGATATCCAGTGTTCCTGCCATTACTTTAGGCTGGTTAGCTACAATCCCCACAGTCTTGCCATCCAGGCGGGCAAAACCTACCAGGATATTTTGAGCAAATTTCTCGTGAACTTCGAAGAAAGTATCTTTATCCACAATGATATTGATAATTTCCTTCATATCATACGGACGATTGGCATCATCCGGAATTATTTTATCCAGGAATCCCTGACGGTTTTCGTAGAACTGAACATTGGTGGAAACACGGGTCGGTTCAAAATTATTGGAAGGCAGATACGACAGTAACTTGCGGGCATACATGATAGCATGTTCTTCATCATCGTACACAAAATGAGCTACACCGCTTTTCTGGGCATGTACATTTCCTCCCCCCAGGCCTTCCATGTCGATATCCTGGTTCAGCACTTCCTTCACCACGTCCGGACCGGTGACAAACATATAGGAAGTTTGGTTGGTCATAAATACGAAATCGGTCAACGCCGGGGAATATACTGCCCCGCCGGCTGCAGGACCCAAAATAATACTTATTTGAGGTATGATGCCTGAGGAGCGCACGTTGTTTCTAAAAATGGCCGCATATGCCGCCAGGCTCTTCAGCCCTTCCTGAATACGTGCCCCACCTGAATCGATTAACCCAATAATCGGTGCTCCCAGTTTTAGTGCCATTTCCTGTACTTTGGCTATTTTACTGCCATGGGTATATCCCAACGAACCACCCAGCACCGTAAAATCCTGTGCAAAGGCAAACACGCTCCGGCCCTGAATTAAGCCGCGTCCTACCACCACTCCATCACCAAATGAAGATTGTTTCCCGTCTAATGAACTCAAGGCTGGTTCATTAAAAGCATCGAATTCAAAAAATGTACCTTCGTCAAAAAGAACGGTAATTCGTTCGCGTGCGGTGAGTTTTCCTTTTAAATGTTGTTTGACAACCGCATTGTCTTCCATTAAATGCAACGCCTTTTTACGTAGCTCAAAAACTTCATTTTTGTTCATTTTTTACTCTTGATTTTTAGAAGGTGACACGGCAAAGATAATAGATAAGTTCTCTAAACTATCCATTAACAGTCAAATTCAAATAACAACTGTGAACCTTTATTGTTCTAATTATTTACTATTCAAGATATAATAGAATAGTTAAAATTACACTACAACCATTAATTCATTATTATTTTGCACAAAAATATGATAGTTTCATACAAAATAATGAGTAAAAACATGAAATTGTTTCAATTTATAATAGGGCTAACCGGGTCTGCCACATCATTATATCAACCATAATAGAAATGCCACTACAATCAAAGCCGGCAGCATGTTCAGAATCCGTAGTTTTTTTATCTCCAGAATATTGATCCCCAACCCTATCAGCAGGATTCCTCCTATACTTGTCAACCCCTGTATAATGGCAGGTGTAAAGAATGAACCTGCATACATGGCCAGCAAGGTAATGCCTCCCTGAAAGATCAGCAGCGGTATGGCTGAAACCAGTACTCCCACTCCAAATGCCGATGCCAGCAATATGGATCCAAAACCATCCATCAACGACTTAGTCATGAGCAGGTCCGGTGATCCTCCCGTTCCTTCCTGGATAGCGCCCAGAATAGTCATGGAACCAATACAATACATGAGAAATGCAGTGGTCAGTCCCTCCGAGAATTTATCACTACCAATACGCATTTTGCGTTTGAAATATTCGCTTAGTTTCTCTACCCCGCCTTCCAGGTTCATCCATTCTCCTACCATGGAGCCAATGGCCAGGCTGCTCACAATGATAATGATATGTTGCATTTTATACACCATACCAATCCCCAGGGCCACAACAAACAGTCCGATAGCCTGAAAATAAATCGAAGTAATACGTTCGGGCATGTTCTTTTTCAACAACAGCCCAATGGTTCCCCCTGCCAGTACTGCTCCGGCATTCACGAATGTTCCAATCATATGTATAAGGTAATATTAACGATTTAAACCCGGTTAATCAGGTTATGAATAGTTATTCTTGGTTATTCAAATATTACAATAACTTAAATCAAGTAATTGCAAAAATACAGTTTTTTATCGTTATTCACAATTCAACCTAAAAAATGGCTGAACTCTTTCAAAGTAGTTCAGCCATTTTTATCTTTTATTCTGTTTCTGAAATTAGTGAACCGGGTATTATCCGTTGAATTAATACGACATTCTTATGAACAGTGTAGATAATAGCCATTTTCTTATAGTTTATTCGACGAACAAATAACCCGTATTTTAAGAACAACTTTCGATTATATAGAGGATATGATTCTGCTGATTCGGATAAACTGTTTATCTTTCGAAACAATCCATTTATATAGTTTACTGAAGTTTCCGGTGCTTTGTAAACAAACGAAATATGATCAGTTAACCTCAAAATATCTTGCTGTGCAGTTCAGGAATACCTTATGGTGAACTTCATAGTTTATGTACATCGATTCCATAATTATCGCTCAATTTATCCCAAACCATTTTTTCAATTTCTTCAGCCGAAAAGGTTTCCTCAGATGACTCATCCTCATTTATAGGATTATCGATTCCAAAGTGCTTGTTTATTTTCTCCCATAAAAGATTTTCAGCATATTCAGCTGAATAAGTTTTTTCATTAATTTCTTCCGTTTCTACATCTATAAGATTATCAATTACAACTACTGAAGAATGTTTTTCCAACTCCCTCAATAACTCCTGACCTTCTTTCGAACTGACATCGATTTGAACCGAAACTGTTTTAATGTTCTCACGATGGATCCTGTTTTTCAAATCTGTTTCATAATGTTCCTGTGAAATGTCGTGCAAGATGTTACCCGGTTCTTCAACAGAATATGTTGTCGGTATCGTAGATTTCACGTCCCCGGACAACTCATTTTCAATGACAATGATGGAATTGTATTTTTCCAGGTAGTGCACAATTTCAATGCCTTCGGGTAAACTTATGTTTATTTGGACTGATACTTTCATGATGGTATATTTGTTTTGACAAAGACACATTCTTCCATAATTAAATGGATTGATCCCATTCAAATATATTGTTTTTTATATTCCCCGATGTTGAGCTAGAATGTCAGGGGCCGTTTATTAAAATCACCACCATAATGATATTGAAGTTTATCATACGGGGTTTCATAGGTTTCTTCGAGGGAATAGGTAATTGGAGGAATTACCTCGTCTTTTTTCTTCCCGGCAGTTTCAATCACAACGACCTTTGTATGATTTTCCAACTCGCGGATGATGGCCTGACCTTCAAATGTGCTGACATCGACATGGACTGTTATTGTCATGATCTTCGGGGGTTAAGTGGTGTGACCTGACTGTTGAATAAATCAATAACAAAATACGTTTAAAATTGTTGTATCTTAAAAAACCTCAAAGCGTACGCAGTACCTTTGAGCGTTTCTTCAGACACTTATAAACCCCTTAATTGATGGATTATTAGCCTTATGTTTTCTCTCAAAATTTGAAGAAATTATCATACCCGATTCCAACATCAAACCGTCCATTGGAGAATGCCACCGGTTCTCCTCCCATAAATGTTTTAAAATTAAAGGTTCCCGATAGAATGGACTCTGTCAGAACTTTATCGACATACAAGTTCTGTATACGCTTAAAAAACAGATTCCCTTCATAAATATCAAACTTTACAGGCAGAAAGGGTCCTGAAAACGTGACTATGCATCTGCTGGCTGTCAGGTCAATGGTAGAGTCGTTTAAAGCTATCAGATCGGGATAATCTGCCGGGGCATATCCCAGGATGGCAAATTTCAATGTAACATCCTCACCTTTCCAACTCCCTTTAAAAAGCAGATTAAAAGTGTCTTTGTTGACAATGATTTTGGCCGGTAAATCCGAAGTGTTTGATATGAAAGCCTTCCGGTCAATATAAGTCCCAAAAGTATTATAGCCCCATTCGGAATAAACCGGTAATCCCGGATTGTCAGTATCGTTAATGAACACCGATTTCTGAAGTGAATAATCCTGGGAGCATCCGGTCATCATTAGCAACAAGAGAAGTAACGGAAGGATAGTATGTTTTTTCATATCGTTTCTTAGGGTTGGATTTTTTATAGCTGCTTGTTATCTGATTTTGCACCGGTAGTGTTCTTGAGGGGAAATTGAATCGAAAGTTTCACTCCGCTGTAATACCTTGGAATGATAATCGACGAGTTGTTTTTGGTCAGGAAATTCGAAGGAAGAAGTACTTCAAAATTATATTTTGTTGCTTTTCCTTTCCCGAATCTTATCCCGATAGAACTGTACACACTTGAATAGAATGGATTGGATGTAATCCCTACATTCCTGACAATGCCCGCTTCATAGGATTTCATGTCAGGATTCACGAATTGGATATTTCTGCTTGTATTGAACCGGGCATTGATTTCTGCCCCTACTCTCAGGTAAAAATCAAAGTATTCATACTTGAGGGGTAGAAAAGTCACTTCCAACGGAATCCCCAGGTAATCAATATCCTCGTTGATTTTTTTCGCTTTATAATACTCGCTGATCGATGAGGTGCCGTTATCACGCAGAAAGAAATACCCGCTTTCGTTGGAAGAGCTATGGTCTATCACGCTGTTCATCCGGGTGTACCGCAATCCGGAAGCAATGCTGAACATATTGTTTAAGAATGAAAATTCAGGTTTGATGGCGATAAAGCCCATAGACATTTCTGAATTCACACTGCTGCCCGTCCCGTTAGTTGATCCATAATCATAGCCATTGTACCCCACATCCTGCCGCACGTTCCAGTTTGGATTCAAGTCACCGGTCACATATTCCGACCCTACCTCAAATCCAAGGCTGAACCCCCTCTTTTCCTGTGAATGAAGGGTTAAAACGGTGAGACAGAACACAACCAGTAAAATTGCATTTTTTTGTTTCATACTTGCTGATTTAGGGGTATGGAAAAATGGTTTTTTATTTTATGAATATGAATACGACAAAAATACAATTTTATTTTATTTTTAGATAGATAAACTAAATAATATTTGTTTGATCTTTTGAGATCTTATTTCTTGGTCACCTGATAACCGGTTGTAATTTGCAACTAACAAAATACCTGGAAAATTAAGCAGATCACCTTCTGTCAAACAATGAAATCCTCTGTTTTAATCTGAGACGTATTGTTCTTTTATTTTTGAACATTTAAAACCTCGTGGGTGTTATGTTGATTATTGTCAAAACTATCAGGTTTATAACCGATTAAGCATTTAATCATTATGATATTCTGTGGAAACCTGAGTAGATTGTATTGCTTGGTGAATGAACCCCCTGTCCGCTTAAAGAGGGTTATAAGAGGCTGAATAATACCTGACATCGTCGAAGACATGTCAGCGTAAACGAATTCTTCATTCAATTTTTCGGGAATAAAACAAACCATTTTTAGATTCACTCATCCTATGGAAAACAAACCAATCTTCAACCAGCCGCAGCAAGATCCCTTGCGCTTTCTTGTTTTTTCAGCCTCCTTACGAAAGGATTCTTTTAATACCCGATTAGCCGGACTCGCCGCCATGGCCATTGAGAAAAATGGCGGGATAGCTCAGGTTGCCTCCATGAACGACTTCGATTGTCCTTCCTTTAACCAGGATCTGGAAGTAGAGGGTATTCTTCCCGCCGGTGCCGAGGAATTCAGGAAACAATTGATGACCCATGATGCCTTCATTATTTCTTCTCCCGAGTATAATAATTCCATACCCGGATTCCTCAAGAACTCCATTGACTGGGTCTCCAGGTTCCGCCCCCAACCCTTCAATGAACACAACGCCTTGCTCATGTCAGCCTCCCCGTCAATGGCTGGTGGAAACAGAGCCCTCTGGTCATTGAGGATACCCCTGGAACATTTGGGAGTAAGGGTCTTTCCCAACATGTTTTCACTGGCCATGGCCCATACAGCCTTTACTCCCGATGGGAATATCGCCGATGCTACCCTGGCAAAACGCTTTGAAGAGAACATTATCGCCTTCATGGGTGTAGTGGAAGCCGTGAAACATTATCCATGCATCAAGGAAGCCTGGGTGGAATTCCTGGGCGAAAAACCTGACTTGGTCACAGAACACGTGGGTTGAATAATAATTAGCGATACTTGATGCTACATGTAATGTAAGTAGTTGGAACAATATATTGTCGTATTTGAATAAAGAATAGCACGCGGATTTACACGGATATTACGGATTTACGCAGATAAGAATTTCTGATCGGATCTTGAATACGGATTTTATTCATACAAGTATGAATGATA
>CAIYOZ010000273.1 GCA_903927945.1 uncultured Bacteroidales bacterium
AAAAGAATCGGTTAGACGCAATTCCGATCAACCGCTTTTCTTTAATAAGGTTAATAAGGTTAGATTCATGGGAGATCGCTTTTCTACTGAGGTTACAAAAAGAAGAAAAATAAGGTTTTCTAATATAATGTAAGATAAAAAACACAATTAGGTACTGATTGATTATTAGCATATTACATTTAGTTATATAGTAGGTTGACAAACAAAAAAAAATAAGGTTTTATTCTTCAAAAACCTTATTTTGAAGGTGTTAAACCTTAGTAGAAAACCAATGAACCACTAACCCAAACCTTATTACCTTATTTAAAAAATGTATCAACTATCAATTCGTAAGTAACAACTTCACAAAATCACATTTTTAAACAGCCTAATTAGGCATGTTATGGGTTACCCATCCTTTTCATTTCAGATTCTCCAATACATTACTTTCAATTTTTTCGAGAATTTCCAATAGATATCGTTGTTCAGATTCACTGATTCCTTTAAGTGTCATATCTGATGATTCCTTCCAGCAGTTTTGAATTTTATCTTTCATTTCTTCAACTTTTGGCTGAATATAGATATTAAAACTCCTGCTATCCGTTTCACTTTTCCGTTTGCTGACGTACCCTATTTTCTCTAGCTTTTCGATAATCCTGGTAACATTCGCAAAATCCTTCTTCGACCTGTTCGCAATTTCACCCATCGTGAGTCCATCTTCCTGCCAGAGATAATAAATGACAACCCATTGCTCCGGTGTAATCTCCAATTCATTCCTGGCTATAATCCTGAATGCCTGCCTCTTCAACAATGTGGCAAGGGTTGCTATTCTATGGTTTACTAAATTTTCCAGCTTATTCTCCACTTTCAATTCTGTTTTTGACTTTTAGCCAACCATGAGTTCCTTTCAGGCATGATAAACTAAGTGTATGATACATAATTTTGAAACGTGACATGGGAATTGCGAAGGACAATATATTTGATTCAAGGTGAGGACGAACAGAAGGATCAAACATCCCCAGAAATGTGCGAGATCCATTGTTTTGATTTTCAACGACGGTCTGTGCAACCATTGAACTACATCCAGAACCAAATGGAACAGAGACAGCATCCGGAGCATTTGTATCAAATTGCGTCCATGAAACAAGACCGGATAGAACATCCGGTGTAGCAAAGAAAATTAGTCCTTCCAAATTTTCAAAATTTTCAACCTTGTCAATAGATACAAAATTTAAAAACTTCCCTGATTTATCGGGAATCTTTAAATCGTTTACGAATTGAGTTACCATGCCAGGCGTTTTCTTATAGCATTCTTTTGTTGATACAAATTCCGGGATATAAGATGGTAATTCCATAAAACCTGTATATACTTTGCCTCCTCCACATGAAATTGTGTCTAAGTTGAAGCTCATGAGTTGACCTTCTCTGGCAGGTTTCAGATCTTTAATAAAACAACCTTTTGTTTTTTCAGAAACTCCAGTTGATTCATCTGAATACCAGAAGGCAACCGGTAATTCATAGTCACCAAACGCAATTCTATAATTCTCAATAAAATGCTCCTTATTCATATACTTCTAATTTATTATTCATAACAACCATTTGTCGTGACAAATATATAAATTATATTTGTCATGACAATTAAATAGATTGATTTTATTTTTTCTTTTTAAATTGGCAAAATCCATTCCGTTAGAATCGTAAAGAACACAAATCCCAACAAACATGCCGGAAGCAGAAGAGTTGATTTATATAGAAAAGATCGCTTTAGGAGTAAGTACTCACAATGAACCATTTTTGGGTCATTAAATTTGGATAATCGAGGTTATAGTGTTAGATTTACACACTTAAATTCGTTGGATCTAATTTTAAATAAATTAATATGAAAAATACCGTCTCAATTCTCCTTCTTATCCTGTTTATTCAGACAAATACAATTGCACAAGGTTATTTGCATCGCAACGGAACAACCATTGTGGATGGGAACAACAACGAATTTATATTGCATGGCATAGGCATTGGGGGTTGGATGGTGCAAGAGGGATATATGTTTGGCAACAGCGGAAATGCGTATACCCAGCATGGGCTTAAAGCGAAGCTTGCAGCCTTGATAGGAAACACTGAAACAGAAAAATTCTATACCAACTGGAGGAACAATTTTGTCCGGAAGAATGATATAGATTCCATTGCAGCCTGGGGATTCAACTCTATCCGCGTTCCCATGCATTATAACCTCTTCAGGAGATGCTTTGCAGCCGATCCGCAAAACGATGAAGGATTCCGGTTGATCGATAGCCTGGTGAGGTGGGCCACCCCCAAAAATGTTTACCTGATACTTGATATGCATGCTACTCCGGGAGGACAGGGTGATGATACCGGAATTGCAGACCGTGATGCTACAAAACCCTATTTATGGACCAGTATAGCCAATCAGGATACGCTGGTTCAGATATGGAAAAACATATCCAACCGGTATGCCAGCCAACCTTTTATCGGAGGTTATGACTTAATAAACGAAACGAATTACACACCCATGCAGCCCGGCAACCAGCTGCTGCATGATCTGTTCGTACGGATAACAAATGCTATCAGGCTAACCGACACCCATCATATGATCTATATCGAAGGCAATAACTGGGCTGGCGACTTTACCGGCCTGACACCTGCCTGGGATGAAAATATGGCGTACAGTTTTCATAAATACTGGAATGCCACTGATCAAAATTCCATCCAGGGAATGGTTAACATGCGGAATGCTACCAACAGACCTCTTTGGCTTGGCGAAACGGGTGAGAATGGCAATGCGTGGTTTACTGCCTGCGTAAAACTGGCGGAAGCCAACAAAATAGGATATGCCAATTGGCCGTATAAAACGTATGACAGGATCCAGGACCCGGTAACCGTTAAACCTTTTGACAACTGGCTGAAAGTACTCAATTACGTGAATAACGATGCCCTGCTGACGGCCTCCGATTGCGTTACATACCTGAAGCAACTGACAGATGGGTTGTTACTCGAAAACTGCCGGGTGAATAAGGATGAGATCGATGCCTGGACCCGTCAGCCATTCGATAACTCAACAAAACCGTATGCAAAGAACGTTATTCCCGGGATTATCTTTGCGGCTAATTATGATTTGGGGAATCAGGGTATTGCTTACTCCGATAATATTTTTCAGACTCTCAGTCAATCGGGTGCAGCATGGAATAGTGGAAATGCATACCGGAATGATGGAGTGGACATAGGGGCGTGTACGGATGTTGCACCGTATAATATGGGTTATAATGTAGGTTGGACCGAAGATAATGAATGGATGCTTTATACAGTGAATATAACAACAGCCGGAGTTTACAACCTCAGTCTACGTTGCGCGAATGGAACAGCTGCATCCGGTTTTTTGCATGTAGAAATAGATGGTGCAGATGTTTCGGGGACGGTAACTGTTGGGGTTACCGGAGGCTGGCAAACCTGGAATGATTTCACAGTGAACGGGATTACCCTACCAGGCGGAAAGCACACCATGAAAATCAGTTTCGATAAGGCCGCCTATAATATCAATGCCGTGAAATGGACTATTTCTACTTTACCAGTGGTTATTCGACCAATGTCTGCAACTGCTGTGAATGACACTACTATCCGTATAACGTTCAACAAATCACTCGATACGAATATTGTTCCAATGGTTTCCAATTTCACCATCAACTCAACTATCAACCATCCAACCAACAAGGCAATTTACGATCCTGCGAATGCAAACTCTGTTTTGATTTATGTGCAAAATACTATCTTTTATAATGAAACGCTAACGGTGAATTATTCAGGTTCAAACCTTCGGTCGGCTGATGGAGATAATGTACCTGGATTTTCAACTATGTTTGTTCTCAATAAAATAGCGCCCCGGTATATGATTCCGGGTAAAATAGAATCAGAGAATTATTCACTGATGTCGGGCATCCAGACTGAAACAACTACTGATACCGGTGGTGGGTTGGATGTTGGTTATACCAATGCCGGTGATTATCTGATATATCCTGTTTTTGTACAAACCACGGGCAACTACGATATGACCTATCGCATGGCAGGGAACGGAGGTAAGGCCAGTTTATACTACAATGATCCGACCAATACTGCATTTATTGGTTCGGTTACTTTTCCGGCAACCGGTGACTGGCAAAACTGGCAGGACATTAAACTACCGGTCGCATTAACTGCCGGCGCCCATACGTTGAAAGTAACTGTTGACGTGGAGGGTTTTAATCTGAACTACATGAATTTTGCATTGAATGCTTCCGGATTACACTCTCAATTTGCAGATGCCGGCTTTGGGCTGTATCCTAATCCGGCAAATAATGCTTTCACTCTGGATTATACCTCCGAAAATAAGTCAGGAAGGATGGATATCCTGAATTTACAGGGAAGTATTGTTCTTACCGACTATTTTACCGACCGGGTGCATGTATCCCATAAATACATGGTGGACAATCTTCCAAGGGGTATTTATTTGGTTAGAATTTCTGATGGAGATAAAATAATGACCCGCAAATTGATAATTATATAAAGTGCCGGACTCAATATGCTCACATACACCCGCGAACAATAGTTAAATTTTTAAATGAAATAAGCTATTTTTTAAATCAATTTGTTAGATAAAGAAAGCGCTTACCCTACATTCGGTACGAGCAAAAAATATTAAGCATATAATCCTTTAAAACAATCTCTTATGTCAAAATTAATTTTACTACGGCATGGACAGTCGGTTTGGAACAAAAAAAATGTATTTACGGGCTGGGTGGATGTACCACTCTCCCAGGAAGGAATCGTGGAGGCGACAAACGCCGGAGAAAAAATAGCCGGCATTGAATTCGATGCGGTATATACCTCCGTACAAATCCGTGCCATAGAAACAGCGATGATTGCTCTTGCTGCGAATAAAAGCGATAAAACACCGGTGGTGATACACGAGGAAGGTAAAATGGCGGAATGGACCACCATCTACAGCGAAACTATGAAAGCGAGCATTATTCCCGTGTATCGCGATTGGCATCTGAACGAACGTTACTACGGCGAATTACAAGGAAAAAACAAAGCGGAAACAGCTGCTGTGTATGGTGACGAACAGGTTCATACCTGGAGAAGGAGTTACGACATTGCCCCTCCCGGAGGTGAATGCCTGAAAGATACAGCTGAACGCACCATTCCTTTTTTCAAAGAAAATATCCTGACCCTCTTGAAGGAGGGTAAAAATGTACTGGTTTCGGCCCATGGTAACAGCTTACGATCCATTGTGATGTTTATCGAGAGCCTGACGGAGGAAGGAGTGCTGAAACTTGAAATACCAACCGGTGTTCCTTTATTTTATGAATATATCGATGATCAGTTGGTAAGAGTTGTTTGAAGAGTTTGAAAAGATCCGTGTTCCGTGTTCCGTG
>CAIYOZ010000274.1 GCA_903927945.1 uncultured Bacteroidales bacterium
AATGTAAATGAACTCGTGATACAAATTTGTAAACGAACTATTGATATTTATCAATTAGTGATTAACTGTTAGTGATAAATGATAAGTGATAAGCACTATAAACTCAAGATACCACTCTTAAAATTCCCCTTCAGGGGTTAGGGGTATATTTCTTTCTTTGCTGCCAGCAACGTATTCTTCAACAACGAAACGATAGTCATAGGTCCTACTCCACCCGGAACAGGGGTAATGAAAGAACATTTTGGTGCAACTTCATCAAATTTCACGTCACCACACAGACGGAAACCTGTCTTTGTTTTATCGGAAGGGACACGGGTAGTACCCACATCAATGATCGCGGCACCATTTTTCACCATATCACCCGTCAGGAACTCAGGACGTCCAAGCGCAGCAATAATGATATCAGCCTGCAGGCATATCTCCTTCATGTTCTTGGTACGACTGTGGCATACAGTTACTGTGGCATCACCGGGATAACCCTTTTGCATCATCAAGGCAGCTACAGGTTTACCGACGATATTACTACGCCCAATCACCACACAGTTCTTGCCTGCTGTAGGTATTTCATAGCGCTTGAGCAATTCCATGATCCCTGAGGGGGTGGCAGAAACGTAACAAGGAAGTCCAATAATGAGCCTTCCCACATTCACCGGGTGAAAACCATCCACATCCTTGCGGTAATCAATGGCTTCAATCACTTTCTGTTCTGAAATATGTTTTGGCAATGGAAGCTGAACGATAAAACCGTCCAATGTATCATCATGATTCATTTCATCAATCTTGGCAAGCAATTCAGCTTCAGTAATATCATCCTCAAAGGTGATCTTTGTTGACTGGAATCCAACCTGCAAACACGACTTCACTTTATGAGCCACGTACGTCTCACTCCCACCATCATGACCCACAATCACCACCGCCAAATGAGGAGCCCTCTTACCGGAAGCCACCATGGCTTTTACTTCTTCTGCAATTTCTTCTTTTATCTTTTCCGATATGGCCTTGCCATCAATTATCTTGTACATGGTTAATTGGGTGAATGGTTAATTGGTTGATTGGTTAATTGGGTGAATGGTTGATTGGTTAATTAGTTGATTGGTTGATCGGTTGATCGGTTGATTAGTTGATTAGTTTATTAACTATAAACTATAAACTCCTTACTTCCGACCACTTACTTCCGACTATCTATGTTTCCCTATCTTCAGTTTTCCCTGGCTGACAGTAGCCATCTTCATCATCTTGCTGGTCTGTTCAAACTGCTTCAACAAACGGTTCACATCCACAATGGTGGTACCGCTTCCCTTGGCAATGCGCAACTTGCGACTACCATTCAGCAAGCTTGGATTTTCGCGTTCATGAGGTGTCATGGAATGAATGATCGACTCGATTCCTTTAAAGGCATCATCACCTACTTCCACATCCTTTAATGCCTTGCCCATTCCCGGGATCATGGCTGCCAGGTCCTTGATATTACCCATCTTCTTGATTTGTTGAATCTGGGAGATAAAGTCATTAAAATCAAATTGGTTCTTGGCAATCCTTTTTTGAAGCCTGCGGGCATCTTCTTCGTCGTATTGTTCCTGGGCACGTTCCACCAGTGAAACAATGTCACCCATTCCCAGAATTCGATCCGCCATACGTTCAGGATAGAACACATCCAATGCATCCATCTTCTCACCCGTACCCACAAATTTGATCGGTTTGTTTACCACTGAACGAATGGATAGGGCAGCACCACCACGGGTATCACCATCCAGCTTGGTCAGTATCACCCCGTCAAAATCCAGGCGGTCGTTGAATTCCTTGGCTGTATTGACAGCATCCTGTCCCGTCATGGCATCCACCACAAAGAGTATTTCCTGAGGTTGCAAGGCCTTTTTGATGGCGGCAATCTCATTCATCATCATTTCGTCTACCGCCAGACGTCCGGCAGTATCCACGATGATCACGTCATTCCCATGCAGTTTGGCATATTTTACAGCCGCTTCGGCAATTGCCACCGGGCTTTTACTTTCTAAATCCGAATAAACCGGTATCTGAAGCTGTTCTCCCAATACTTTCAGCTGTTCGATAGCAGCAGGACGATACACGTCACACGCCACCAACAGCGGGTTTTTACCACGTTTGGTCTTCAGCAGGTTGGCCAGTTTTCCCGAGAAAGTGGTCTTTCCAGAACCTTGCAACCCTGACATTAAAATCACTGTAGGCGAGCCCTTCAGGTTGATATCCACGCTCTGTCCGCCCATCAGTTCGGCCAGTTCGTCGTGGACTATTTTTACCATCAACTGATTTGGTTTCAGTGAGGTGAGTACATTCTGTCCAATGGCCTTTTCTTTCACCGTCTCGGTAAAAGTCTTGGCTATTTTGTAGTTTACGTCAGCATCCAACAAGGCTTTCCGGACATCCTTTAGCGTTTCTGCTACATTAATCTCCGTAATCTTTCCTTCCCCTTTCAGGATCTTAAACGACCTTTCCAGCCGTTCACTTAACGATTCAAACATATTGATTGAGTTGAGTTGTTGTTTTTGAAATTCAGTGTGCAAAGGTAAAAAAAATAAGGCAATCGTCCAAGTGGTATAAAAAGAGATTTATTGGTCTCTTTTTGAAGATTTAAACATAGAGTTCCATGCACAAAGAACCTTCATGCACCTCCGGGATGTTCTTGAATTCTTGTTCAATGAACACCTGTTTGTTTGGATGATAATCTGTTTTTTTATTCCAACCCTAGCTCATGTATAAAGCCCTTCAACGTGTTGGCGAATGTTTGAATAAAGCCTGTTCTTCCTCCGACCGGCAGCATATATTCTGATGGGATGAGCAAAACTCAACCCATGATTCAGGTCCATGCATTCACCAATAGCAAATGATTCATTTTGATCAATCAGTACAATTTCCCTGACCAAACCGCTCAACATGAGTGAAAACGCAAACGTACTGCCCACATGACTTGCACCAATGATTGCAATTTTAGGTTTTAATGGCTCCACAAGAATCTTTCTTTTATTAAATTAAATCCTGATAAATATTGCCATGCTCTCTTGGAAATTTCAAGTAGTACCCTAACGCCCGTGATAACGTGTACAGTAGCTTGTTGTATTTTCCATTATTTTACCATTAGTTGCTTATCAGAGACTTTAAACAATGTACAAGCTTCCTTATAGGGCATATTCATCAGGGCACTTCTCGTGGGGTATTTTGATAGTGCTGACTTTAATGCTACAGAGGTGCCGGGAATTGCTATAAACCTAAATTTATTAGTGGCAGTAAGCGGTTGATTAATCATATCACTCGTAAATTCTATTGATCCATATTGATGAATTAAAAAACTCCAGTTTGCACCAACTGCATACGCCGGTAATGGTCGAACCGAAGTGGAGCTATAAAGATCGCCATCCAACCACACATAAGCCAATATGACTCCGTTCTCTACTATATCCTGAGTTAAATCAGGTGCAGCGGCACTGAAATACCAATCGCCTGATGTGCCAGACCAAGCAGTCGGACTAAACCATTCGGAATAAAACACATCTGCATTTTGTCCATTAACTCCCGCCGGCCCCTGAACTCCATCTTGTCCACATCCGGCAAAAGTAATAACTGTAAACGCCAGTAATAAATAGAGGGTATTAATTTTTGTTTTCATAATAAATTGTTTTGAAAAGTTAAAATTAAATGTTTTTATTATTATGCGATCCTTAATTTGCTTTATCATATTCATCAATTACATTCGTTGAGTCAATTTGCCATATACCCATATTTGGATAAATAATTGAATGCTTGGCCAGGTCAATGACTACATAAATAACGTAACCTCCGCTCCCATTGTTTTAGCCATTGCATAACCAGCTTCGGCTACCTTCTTTGAAGTCGGATTGTAATCCTGTGCAATCAACACTTTTTTCATTGCGTTCGTTTTCATTTGTATATTTTTTATCTGAAATTGACAATCTCAACTCATTGTTTTTTCAGTCTACAAAGCTCCGTTAATTTATGTACAAACGATTTACACAACTTTCAAAAAAACTTGTAAGATTCACACATTTAGTTATTCTAAGCATAATTCAAAACTAAATTGTATTTTGATACATCATGACATCGATTTGTATTGTGAACTATTGTGTGAGTTGTGTTTCGCAATTTCTTCTTGCGATATACTTCCAATGTCTTATTCTTCGGAAAAATGAACAAAATACTCCTGTCTGTGTTTGATAAATAAATGTTCATTCGTTTATTATGAGAATCAAAGATGAGGATAAGGTCAACAGAATTTACCGGGCAGCCATGAAGGTCATTAACCTGGATGGCTTTCAGGGGTGTTCCATGACCAAAATAGCTACCGTGGCCGGCCTCTCCCCTGCCACCATCTACCTCTATTTCGAGAATAAGGACGACATGATCAAGAAACTGTTCATCCATTTCAAGGCAAAAATGGGACTTTCGTATTTCAAGGTTGGAATGGAGTTATCGCCCTCCAAGGGGACGTTCCGCACCATCTGGCTCAATCATTACCAGTACATTGTGGACAATCCGGAGGAATATAACTTTTTGGAGAACTTTTCCAATTGCCCCCTGATCGATCATGTGGAGAAAGAGAACAAACCGGATTACTGCCCGGCCTTCGAAACCCTGTTTGAGGAATCCAAAGCAACCAGACTGCTTCAGCCCATGAACAACGATATCATTTACAGCCTGCTGTTCGCTCCCGTGAGCCAGATGGTCAAGAAATCAAAATCACTGAACACAACACTGTCCACCAACGAACTGATTCAAATCTTTGAAGCTTCCTGGAAGGCAGTGAGTCAATAAAAACAAAAGACTTTCATTTATAAATGAACAATCATTCATTTATGATTGTTAGAACACTATAAACATAACTCATACTCAACTAAAAAAATAAATTATGAATTTAATAGACAATCTCAACTGGCGATACGCCACCAAGCGAATGAACGGAACAAAGGTTCCACAGGAAAAAGTAGACACGATACTTGAAGCCATCCGGTTGGCTCCTACCTCATTTGGGTTGCAACCTTTTAAAGTAATCGTAGTGGAAGACCCGGCACTGCGTGAACGAATCTTTAACGAAGCCTGCCAGCAACCTCAGATCAAAGAAGGATCACATGTACTGGTTTTTGCTGCCCTTAAGAATGTAAACACTCAACATGTGGAAGATTATATACAGCTGATCGCCGAAACCAGAGGAATGCCTGTGGATAGCCTGAAAGACTTTAAGGCTATGTTTGGAAGTGTAGTGGCCGGTTCGGAAGAACGTAATTTCGTGTGGACAGCCCGTCAGGCTTATATTGCCTTCGGAGTAGGTATCGTGGCAGCTGCCATGGAGAACGTGGACGCCACCCCTATGGAAGGGTTTAGTGCCGAAGCATTGGATAAAGTATTAGGACTTGACGCTCAAAACCTCAGTGCCGTGACCATTCTGACACTAGGATACCGTGATGCAGCCAATGATCATTATGCTTCAGCCAAACAAGTTCGTAAAAGCAAAGAAGTATTGTTTGAAATCATATAAGAGTTTGGAAAGTTTGGAAAGTTTGAAGAGTTCCGTGTTCAGCGTTCCGCGTTTCGTGTCCAACCAATTAACCAATCAACTTAATCAACCAATTAACTAATCAACCAATTAACCAATACACTAATTAACCAAATGGAGTTACTAGAAGCCTTTAAATGGCGTTATGCCACCAAAAAATACGATCCTGCCAGGAAGGTAGATAAGACACTGATCGACAAAATCGTTGAAGCAGCACGCTTAGCACCTACCTCTTCGGGATTACAGCCTTTCGAGGTGTTTGTGATCTCCAATCAGGAACTGAAGAATAAAATCGTTTCAGTAGCCTTCGACCAGCAAATTATAGCCGATTGTTCCCACCTGATCGTATTCGCTGCGTGGGACAACTATACTGCCGAACGTATTGATGAAATATATGCCCTGACCACCACCGAACGTGAGCAACCGGCCGATCGCTACAACGCGTATACCGACCGGTTGAAGAGCTTGTACCTGCCAAGGCCTGCCGAAGTGAATTACACCCATGCAGCCGAACAGGCATTTATTAGTCTTGGGTTTGCCATTGCCGAAGCTGCCAGCCTCAAAGTTGACACTACCCCTGTGGGAGGATTTATTAACGACGAAGTGGACAAGTTGCTACATTTGGAGGAGAAAGGATTGAGAAGTGTCGTCCTGTTACCTGTCGGTTACCGAGAGGAAGCAAACGACTGGCTGGCAAACCTGAAGAAAGTACGTAACCCCCGGGAAAAGTTTGTGACTGAGATTGCCTGAAAGAATATAAAGTCTAAACACAAAGATAAATTAGAGACCTAAAAGCATAAAGCTATTAGGTCTCTTTTTATTTCCTTCCATTTCAAAATGTTTGTAGATGTTGTTTTAAGGGGATAATAAGATTCTATTGTTTCACCAACTTCCCCCCCAACGATGACAGGGTTCATTCTCCACTTCTTCCTCCTTTTGTCGCCCTGTCTGTACACTAACCGGACCCTTTGTCTGATATTCAAGGAGGGTTCCGTGAGTCTTTCCAGGGGGTTCCCAGGGGGTTGAAAGGGCTGCATCCCTACGAACACCCTAGCAACACCCTAGCAACCCCCTAGCAACCCCCTAGCAACCCATGACAAAAGTAGGAGGAACTAAGGACCAATTGCATTGAAAATAATAGCTTTTTAATCCAAAAATTACCCGAAAAGGCGGAGTAAAAACGGTGGATCATTAGTCGGAATCTTTAGACTCTCATGGCAACTGCTAAAGCAACCAAAGAAATATATCATGCATGTGATAGCATTGATGGTTCGACAGCTTAGAGTTTTATGTTTAGACTTAACGGAAGTTATTTATAGTTTGAATTCTGTTTTAACACCATATTTTACTAAAACTTATAATAATTATAGTTTTAGAGAGATTGTTAATAATAAATTCGTACTTTTGGAGCGATATATAGGTAAGTTGAGGAATATTTGTAATCAGACCCCTATTTAGTGTTGCTGGAATTTAAAAACAAAACAATATAATGGAGACAAAAATCAACATCTCAAAATTCTGGACAAGAGTATGGGCTTTACTAATTGACAGCATACTACTTGGAATAATAGGCTATATTTTGGGACTTCCCTTTCAGGATTTCTTAATTAGTATCGGCAATTACGGACTACTTATCGGATTAATTATTACGATTGGTTATCAGACAATCTGTAATTCAGAGTTTTTAAACGGACAAACACTGGGCAAACGTATTATGGACATACAAGTAGTTGACATAAATGGTGATACAATCAATATAAGCAAGTCTTTCTTAAGAGCATTAATTCTTTCATTTCCTTATTTTACATATAATCTTACGATTCCAGGACTTTCTGATACTTCTATTGTAAGTATTGTAAAAACCGTTGTACTATTTTCAATTATACTTGGTGTGGTTGTTATTTACATTTTCAACAAACAGACAAGACAATCCCTTCATGATTTGATAATTGGAACATACGTGGTAAAGACAGAAGAAAATGAAGAGGTAAGTATAATTCCTTCCATAACAAAAAGTCCATTTTACGTTTTTGGTGGTCTTGTTATTCTTTTAATCGGCGTTGGTGTTTACTCAGCAAATTGGAATAAATCTGAACTTAAAAATGCATTAAGTACCTACTCTCAAGTTTCAGAAATAAAAGGAGTTTTAAGTGCAAGTATCTGCGAAAATACGTCTTATTTTAATGATTCAAAAACTCTTTCTTATCAAACAAAACTACAGGTTAATATTCTTCCTGAGGAAAAATTAGAAAATGATAAAATGGTTAGAGAAACTGTACAAACAATTTTATGCAATGTTTCAAATATTGACAATTTTAATTTTATTGAGATTTCACTAAATCGAGGGTTTAATATTGGAATTGCTTCACAGAATTCATCAAAGACAGTTTCATATTCGCCTCTTAAATGGAGAGAGATATTAAAACTCCAAAAATCCATAGATAATCACTCTAACGTTGGAATGTGAAACTTACTATATTTCATTAGTAGACTCATTATACAGATATAACTAAAAAAAACACACCATCATTATTTTATTTTCATGATACGATATTACACAGTTATTTTAGTTTTGTTTTTCACGATTCATGTTTTTGCCATCATGCCGGGTGATTCATTGGTACGGTTTTCGGATCTTAGTTTTCAATCCGATTATGAGAAGCAGGCCTTTGTGAATTACAAGCACGAGACTGAATTTAATCTCTGCCTGGCAACCGATATGAACATGACGAAGGAGAAAGTGGATGCCTTGAAAAATAATTTAGAGGGTTTACTGACGCAATTGGAGGTTGAGAAACTGACGGTAAAGAATTTCAGGCAGAAGTTTAATGAGACTCACAAAATCATTTTCAACAGGCCTATGCGTTATTTCGAAGAGGCTGAATTCTCAGACATACTAAACAATGGTACTTTTAATAACCTGACGGAAAGCATGCTGTTTGGACTTGTATTTAAAGAACTGAAAATTCCATCCTATCTGTTATTGGCACTGAATAAGAGCAATTTTATTGTTTATCCCGGAAAAGAAAATGTCATATTGGAAACTGCCAACAGGAAAAATAAAACCGGTGACTACACTACAACCGGCAAAAAATGTACTGTCATGAATATGCTGGATAAAAAAATGCAGGCGACAACGGATTACCAGTTAAGTCCTTTACAAGGGAATTCAGTGATCAGGGTAAATGAGCTGGAAGTATTGAAAAATACCCAGTTGCCGGCTATGATTTATTATTATAAGGGAATCCTGCTGTACAATGCAGGAAAGGAGGAAGAGGCTTACCGGTTTATTCGAAAAGCATGTTACCTGTGTCCCGAAGAGCCATACGTGACTATTCTTTCGACGATGCTAACCAACAGGATGCAAAAATGTGAGTTTAACCGAATAGAGGATGTTGACCTGTTGGGCCAGTTGTCGAGGTTTGAAGGAAACAACTTCACCTATATTCATAAAACGTTTCAAAGTTTGGTGAGCACCAGGATGATTGAAAAAAATGATATGGCGTTTTGCAAAGCTGCCTACTTCCGGTTGATCCCGCAGATAAAAGACGTATCACTGGCAGATGAAATCAGTTATTTCTACTATATGCTTTCAGCTTATTACAACAACACCTACCGGCATAATCTGGCACCTGGAATAGAAGCCTTGAGAATGAAACCTCTCGACAAAAGTGCGCTGAAGATAGTTGAAATGGGGTTGCATTATAAGTATGACAGTATCAATGACCCGAAATCATTTCTGGATACACTGAATCATTATGAAAAGATGCTGGATAAGACAGAAGCTATAAACCTGGTAAAAGATTTCAGGCAGCTGACCTATCTGAATTTATCAAAACATTGTTTTTTACGCAATCAACTTCAGGAAGGTGAATCCTATTTAGCCCTGTTTGAATCAGGCTTTCAGTTACCAATTCCCTCTACCAATTTTAAATTAGAAATAGAAAACACATATTATGAGTATGCCCGGTATTATGCCCGACTCAACAATCATGAAATGGCATTGAAAATGGTAAAAAAGGGGCTAAAATATGTTCCAAACAGCAATATGATTCAATCAGGAGCCGATGTGATAAATACGCAACCAAAAATAACACAGCGTAAAATGAACCAGGCAGAATATGATAAGTATATGAAAAAAAAGCATCTTAATTAATCGAATTATCGAAACACACTGGTACTTCTAATTCGACAACTTATGAATAAAATTGAATCAGTATTATTCAGATTAATAATTAGTTTGATAACTCTTTCAGCATTGGAATCTTGTTCCATTTTTGGTATTGAGAAAATAATAATTCGGCGTTCGGATTTTACACAGACAGACAATGATATCCTTTTTAAGGGGAAACTTTATTCTATCCATCTCAAGAATGATGAGAGTATTATTTTCCCGGCGCACTATAGCGACCCGGCAATAGTGGCTTACAATAAGTCAAATGCAAAAAAGAATTCAACAGATATTACAATTGAATATCAACCAACAATTATGTTTCTAACAAAAGAACGATTTGTAGTGGATATGGGTTGCACAATCTATGGCCAATTATCAAAAAACAAAGAAAACTCATTTGATATTATTTACCTGGAGAATTCTAATGATTGTAATTCGCTGAAATTTAACACCATTAAAACTTTGGTAATAAACTCTTTGAAAGCTTCAACTAAATGTATTATAGAGAATGATGAAATATCATTTAAAAAAGATGGAAAAGTATTGATGGTTTATAAGGTAATATAAATCCAATTATTGATTTTAAGTAATGTTTCTAATAAGTTTAAGAGAAGGTTGAATTTCATTAACTGGAATTCAACCTTTCTGAGTATAATG
>CAIYOZ010000275.1 GCA_903927945.1 uncultured Bacteroidales bacterium
GATTGTCCGTCAACAATTGGATTGAAACAGGCTTGCGAACAAAAGTGCAATCTTTTATATGACATTTGCAGAAAATAAAATTGATACTCTTGTAAAGAATGTTCATTAATCGTGATCTAACAACTCCATCACTTTTTTTGAAAGGAGTGCTCCCTGTAACACAAAGCGTAAGCCTTGGCGAAAAGACAACACTTCAAATAGTAATAAACACAATTCACGCCTGACGACAAACATCGATACCACACATTTTGCGGTCAATATTTTATTGACATGCAAAGCTAACAACTTTATTGTTCAGTCAGCAACAAACAACCTCTTAAACCTTTACCTTTCCCAATATGGACATGAATCAACAGGTAAGGTATGATTAATATTTAGGCGGGTTGTCGGATATCGACATATCCTTGGCCAATCCAATTTAGATATATAAAGAATTTTAGCCTAACGATGGTTGTATCTGAACTGCTCAGGACAAATTAACTGTCCCAAAGAGAAAGAATGGAATATCGAATATGTTAAGCAAACGTAAACGACTGTCGCCCAAATTGAAAAGTACGTTAAACCCGGAAAAAATAAGCATTCCTGCGGCAACTACGCCAAAAGATGTAGATCCTCGTATATGTGGATTATTAGACGCGGTGAAGCGCGGATGGTACCGGTTAGATACTGGGGAACTATTTATGGGTTTTAAAGTTACCAGGGACGATATTGTTCTGGATGTAGGATGCGGTGAAGGGAACGCCATACTGTTTTGCGCAAAACAAGGTGCTCACGTTGTTTTTTCTGATGTCGATGCGGTAAAAATTAAGGCGCTGATAGAGAAAGCCAAAGAAACGAAGGCAAGAAAAGTTGAAGGCTTCGTTAGTGATACAACGCCATTGCCACTGCCATGTGAGTACGCGACTAAAATCCTGTCGATGGAGATGTTGGAGCACACGTCAAACCCTGAAAATATTTTAGCGGAGCTAGTCAGAGTGGGTAAGCCTGGTGCTCAGTATTTAATTACAGTGCCTGATTCCCGATCAGAAATGCTGCAAAAACCTGTTGCGAAACCTATCTACTTTTCGGAACCAAACCACATTCAGATTATTGATAAAGAAAACTTTGTCCAGCTGGTTGAAAATTCAGGATTAAAAGTGGAAAGATATGATACGTGGGGTTTTTACTGGACTGTCTTTATGTCATTATTTTGGATGGTGCATCAGAAAGAATGTTTTGATGGTGCCGTTTTGGACTGTATCAAGCCCCCATACCATCCTGTTTTGCAGAGTTGGTCAAATACTTGGGCGGGATTGATGGAGTTGAATGGCTCTGAAAAACTTTTAGAATCATTCGATAAATACTTACCAAAAACACAAGTAATCATCGCGAGGAAGGAGTAAACTCATTAATGGTATTTAAAATCCGTATTCGTGAGTTATCAAATCTTTGCGTGTGTCATCAGTAATGTCGAATACTACAATTCCAAACAGTAACCTCCAATTTATTTTTTAAGTAGCATGTGAGGACTTGTAGCTTTTAGGCAGTGATTCCGTTGATTCAGTAATTATTTTACTCATAGCTTCCTCTTCTAAGGAAGATGTCAAGTGTTGATTTCATGAACACCATTAAAGCTGAAAATGGTTGTGGTGGGACTTCCCTTATTTCCTTTTCACCTAACCTCTTTTA
>CAIYOZ010000276.1 GCA_903927945.1 uncultured Bacteroidales bacterium
ATTGAGTTATTGAGTTATTGCGTGGGTATTTACATTCAATCAATTCCTGAATTAAAAACAGGTTCCATTCCGAATAAGGAAAAGAACCTGTTAATTGTAAATTGTAAAATAGTAAATAATTTAATTGTCAATTATTTATTCCATTTCCAATTGAGTACTTCAGGCATATCAATGCCATTCTCTACAATGTACTTGCTATGTTCTTTGAGTTTTTCGGTCATACTCAACTTTAAGGCAGCCCCTTCAGCTCCCGTTTGAGGTAATCTGTTGATAACATCCATTACCAAATGAAACCTGTCGAGCTCGTTCAACACCGTCATATCGAAGTAGGTGGTGATGGTTCCTTCTTCCTTATATCCCCTGACATGAAGGTTTTCGTGGTTCTTTCGGCGATAAGTCAACCGGTGGATTAACCATGGATAACCATGGAAGGCGAAAACAATCGGTTTGTTGGTGGTAAACAAGGCATCAAATTCAAGATCTGTCAGCCCATGGGGATGTTCTATGCTTGGTTGAAGTTTCATTAAATCCACCACATTGATAACCCTGATTTTCAGATCGGGCAACGCATTCCGAAGAATCGAAACGGCAGCCAGCGTTTCAAGGGTAGGCACATCACCGCAGCATGCCATCACAATATCGGGTTCGGAGGAATCCTCACTGCCAGCCCAGTCCCAGATACTGATTCCCCGTGTGCAATGCATGATAGCTTCCTCCATATTCAACCATTGGGGAGCCAGGTATTTCCCGGCAATGACCACATTGACATAATGGCGGCTCTTCAGGCAATGATCCATCACCGACAACAGGCAATTCGCATCAGGGGGCAGGTATACCCGTACCACTGAGGCTTTCTTATTCACAACATGATCGATAAACCCGGGATCCTGATGGGTAAAACCATTGTGTGCCTGTTGCCACACATGCGATGCCAGCAAGTAATTCAAAGAGGCTATCTTTTTTCGCCAGGGTAACGCGGCACTGACTTTCAACCATTTGGCATGCTGGTTGAACATGGAGTCGACGATGTGGATAAATCCTTCGTAACAGTTGAATAATCCGTGTCGTCCGGTAAGCAGGTAGCCTTCGAGCCAACCTTCACACTGATGCTCGCTCAACATTTCCAACACCCTTCCATCGGGCGATAAAAACTCATCGTTGGTTTTCGTTTGACCTTCCCACTGCCTGTTCGTGACTTCGAATACAGCATTCAGCCGATTGGAAAGGGTTTCATCGGGACCAAAGATCCTGAAATTACGCTGTTGATAATTGAGATTGATAATATCACGCAAGAAAATTCCCAGCTGATGGGTATCTGCTGTACACACTGATCCGGGAGACGGTACATCCACCTTATAGTGCTTGAAATCGGGAAGATTTAATTCCCGTAACAATAACCCTCCATTCGTATGTGGATTGGCACCCATGCGTCGTTCACCTTCAGGTGCCAAAGCAGCCAATTCAGGTAACAGGCTTCCATTGTCATCGAACAGTTCTTCCGGTCTGTAACTCTTCATCCAGCTCTCCAAAAGCTCAATATGTTCCGGATGTTCGGAATCCACCAACAAAGGGATCTGATGAGATCGAAAGGTACCCTCAATTTGTTGCCCATCGACTGTCTTAGGGCCTGTCCAACCCTTGGGTGAGCGGAGTACGATCATAGGCCACATGGACCGCACTGTATTGTGATTGCTACGGGCAGAACTTTGAATTTGTTTTATTTCTTCGATCACATTATCCAATACACCTGCCATTTGTTGATGCATCTTTTCAGGATTATCTCCTTCCACAAAGTAAGGTATCCATCCATATCCACGAAGCAATTGATCCAATTCTTCGTGCGAAATGCGTGACAACACGGTGGGGCTTGCTATTTTAAAATCATTGAGATGGAGAATGGGCAACACGGCACCATCGGTCATTGGATTCAGGAATTTATTCGAATGCCAGGAGGTAGCCAACGGACCAGTTTCTGCTTCACCGTCACCTATCACACAAGCCACAATTAATTCAGGATTATCGAAAGCGGCCCCAAAAGCATGGCTAAGGGAATATCCCAACTCACCGCCTTCATGAATAGATCCCGGGCATTCGGGGGAAACATGGCTCGGGATTCCACCTGGAAAAGAGAATTGGGTAAACAATCTTTTTAATCCCGCTGTATCCCGGGTGATGATTGGATATATCTCGGAATAAGTACCTTCCAGGTAAGTATTGGCAACCAGGGCAGGACCACCATGCCCGGGACCTGACACATAAAACATATCCAGGTCATACTTTTTGATAACCCGGTTGAGATGCGCATAGATAAAGTTTTGTCCGGGTACGGTACCCCAGTGGCCTAGTAACAAAGGCTTCACATGCGACATGTTCAGGGGATCCCGAAGCAAGGGATTGTCACGCAGATAGAGTTGTCCGACAGAAACATAATTAGCCGCTCGCCAGTAAGCATCGATTTTATGAAGCATTTCAGTTGATAGCGGTGTAACCTCTTTGTTTGTGATTGTCATTTTCATTTTAGTTAATTGGTTGATTGGTTATTGGGTTATTGGGTTATTTTGTTGATCAGTTGATAGATTAGGTAATTAGTTGATGGGGTAAAATAAACCGATAAATCCCCGACAACCTCTTAACATCCCCTCATGGGCTTGCAGCGGATTACAGACTATAAAATACTGGTTATGAGATATAAACCACTGACTATAAACTATAAACTATTTCTTCCAGTTCAGTGGGTAGCGGCCAATGATGTCCTTCATCGAGTAACCTGTCTGCTTCCTTAGGCCCCCAGGTACAGGAATCATAATTCGGAAAATCGAAGGGCGGGTTATCAGACCAGTTTTCAAGTATGGGCATTATAATTTCCCAGGCAGCTTCCACCTGATCAGCCCGCATGAACAACGTGGCATCATTGTTCATCACATCCCATAGTAAGGTCTCATAGGCATCGGGCAACGGGATAGAAAAGCTTTCCTGATAATTGAATCGCATGACGACAGGTTTTAACAGCATCTTGTTCCCGGGCTGTTTTGCCTGGAAACGGAGTACAATGCCTTCGTCGGGTTGAATGGACATAACCAGGCTTGCTGATTGCCATTCAACAGTTGCTTCGGGTGGAAATGATTTATGTGGTACTCCCCGGAATTGGATGGTCACTTCGGATACCTGCCGGGGAAGACGTTTCCCGGTACGAAGATAAAAAGGAACATCCTGCCATCTCCAGTTATCCACCCATAGCTTCAACGCCACGAAAGTCTCGGTAGTGGATTGTGGTGATACATCTTTATCCTCCCGATATCCGCATAAGTCTTTTTTACCGGATACACCCCTGCCATATTGACCACGAACAGCATATTCCTCCACCTTATCTTTAGGGATGATCCGTATGGCATGAAGCACATCTACCTTCTTGTTACGAATTTCATCAGCATTGAAAGAAACCATGGGTTCCATGGCGATCAGGCAGAGCAGCTGCATCAGATGATTTTGCACCATATCCCGCAAGGCTCCTGCACCTTCGTAATAATGGCCACGGTGTTCAACACCTAAATCCTCTGCCACGGTAATGGTGATGTAATCCACAAAACGGCGGTTCCACAAAGGCTCAAACAGAGGGTTGGCAAACCTGAATGCCAGGATATTCTGAACTGTTTCCTTACCCAGGTAATGATCAATACGGAATATCTGGGATTCATCGAAACTCTCGGTGAGTATTTTATTCAAGTTCAAGGCAGAGGTAATATCATATCCGATTGGTTTTTCTACCACGATGCGGGTATGTTTCTTATCATCTGTCAATCCTGTTTCTTTTAAATGCGTGGGAATAATCCCAAACATGGTAGGCTGGGTAGCCATGTAAAAAATTATCTGGGGATTATCTTTCCATTCCCTTGCTAACTTGTTGCACTGCTCTTTGAGTACCGAATAAGTATCAGCATTCGTAAAGTCACCTTTCTCATAATAAATATGTTTGGCAAATTTAACCCAACCGGCATCATCCACCTTCCCATTACGTGAAAACTTTTCTACGCCATCACGATACCGAAGACGAAGTTTCTCATCATCCAGGTTTTTAATATCCAATGCAATGATTGAAAAGTTTACCGGCATATAGGAATCCCGGTATAGATCGAAAAGTGACGGCACCAGTTTCCTCCAGGTCAAGTCACCTGAACCTCCAAATATTGCAAATATCGTTGATTGAAGCTTATCGTCGGTCTTCATCTGAATAAATTTTAAAACTTATAGAAAAATTGACTACGGAATTTATCTATCTTCATTGCTCATTTGCTCATTCCTTGCCTCTTACTTCTTACTTACTTCTTTTTTAGCCATTCGGTATGAAAAGTACCCTTGGCATCAATTCGTTCATAGGTATGAGCCCCAAAATAATCACGCTGGGCCTGGATAAGATTGGCAGGCAGCCAGGAACTGCTCAGTGCGTCCAGGTAGCTCAAGGAAGCCATAAGTCCGGGAATGGGTATACCTACCTCACTTGCCTGGCTTACGATCAGGCTAAGCGCTTCCCGATGTACTATCATTTGCCGGGAGATACCCGGATCTAACAGTATATTAGTCAGATCAGGTTGGAGATGAAAAGCAGACTGGATATCCTCTAATGCCCGGGAACGAATGATACATCCACCCCGCCATATCCGGGCAATGGATTCCAGGTTGAGTTGATACCCATATTTTCCGGAAGCTCCGGCCAGGAGTGCAAAACCCTGAGCATAGGTGGTGAGCATAGCGACCAGGAAAGCATTATGCAATTGCTTTAGGAATAGTTTCCGTTCACCATCAAAAAGAGGCTCCCCGGGTCGATAAATCAGATTCGCCTTTTTTCGTAGCACCTCAAATGTGGATAAATCGCGCATCATCACCGCCATGTCGATGGTAGGTACAGGCACCTGCAGTTCCATGGCACTCTGTGAGGTCCACATACCTGTACCTTTCTGCCGGGCTACATCAAGAATTTCATTAATCAGCTCTTTGCCTGTTTTCTCATCAACCCGCCCAAATATAGCAGCAGTTATTTCGATCAGGAAACCGTTCAGTTCTCCCGTATTCCACTCGTCGTAGATCATATGCAGCTCACCATCAGTTAATCCCACAAGTTGTCTCATCAAGGCGTAGGTCTCGGAGATAAGTTCCATCAGGCCATATTCAATGCCGTTGTGTACCATCTTTACAAAATGACCGGCCGATGACGGTCCCAGGTAAGTGACACAGGGTTCATCATTTACTCGTGCGGCTACACTTTCAAAAAATGGCTTTATCCTCTCATACGATTCCGGCAAACCACCGGGCATGATACTTGCACCATGCCTTGCACCCTCCTCCCCTCCCGAGATACCGACACCCATAAATTGAATGCCCTTTTCTTTCAAACGAATAACACGCATGTCGGTATCTTTAAAATAGGAATTTCCAAGGTCAATGATCAGATCATCTTTTTCCAAATAAGGCAGCATTTCATTGATCACGGAGTCAACCGGCGCTCCCGCCGGAACAAGCAAAATAATGGACCGCGGTAACCGAAGGCTTAAAATAAATTCAGGAAGGTTGGCGGTACAGTGAATACTCGGTTGCAAGGCTGCTTTTTTCAGTGCTTCGACCTTGTTAGAATCCTTGTCATATCCAGCCCCTGAGAAACCATGATCCGCCAGATTTAACAACAGGTTGCACCCCATCACACCCAGACCGACCATGCCTATTTCACTATCTTGAATTGAATTTATTGCTTCCATTTTCGTTTTTAATATATTATTTTAGAAACACACGTTAGCTCACAAATATCCTTTAACTTAGTAAGGCTAAACAAACTAAAGAATAATAAAGTTTAAATATTTAATAACTTCGACAACGTTCAAAAGCTGAACAGGATTCATGGAATTAAAATTTCCTTTTGAAATTCAGCAAGATGAATCATTTATTATTTAACTTTGTTGAAGGATTTATGCCTATCTTTTTGAAAGTTAAAAGTCGTGAGATTTAAATTATCACCGAACCGTCACAGATGGATATTTGTTGAAATACGAAGAATTCATTTTAAAGATCGTGCGGATTGTTGAACTTTAATTTAGTATAATTGTTTTTTAATTTTAGAGTTATACCCTAAATAAATCAAAATAAGGATTATGAAGTGAATCGATTTCTTCATTTCTAAAAAATTCCTTTCTTAATAAAATCCAGTATAACTACGGATTATTTCGTTTATCAGATATTATAACTAAAGAATACGCAATTTCATAACCCTAATCATTTCGACTCATGTTCAGAAAACATACACAAATGCGACTACTGGGAATGATGATCCTGGGAAGTATATTTATTTCAAATGCCCAGGAGGTGCAAAAACTATCGCTGAATGAAGCCCTGAAAATGGCATTGCAAAACAATACAAACATTCTTAATTCTAAACTTGACCTGAAATCAACCCAAAACAGGATATGGGAAATTACAGCTATGGGGTTGCCTCATTTGGGTGTAAAATCGTCTTACCAACATCTTTTTGTAGTACCGGTGCTGAACTTTCCGAGTACAGTATTATCGCATGATAATGTAGCCATGAATCCAGCTACCGGGATTGGAACCACAAGCCATCTGGATCTGAATACCGGCGAGACTATCTACCTTAATAACATTGCCGGCACCCCTATAGCACTTGGGGTGGCAAATAACATCTCTACGGATATAACAGTTTCGCAGCTGATATTCGATGGTTCTTATATTGTGGGGTTACAGGCCAGGAAAGCTTACGCCAACCTGGCGAAACAAAACGATGAGAAGACAAAACAGGATGTTATCGAGACGGTTATAAATACCTATCACATGATTCAGCTTGCAGAAGAAAGCCGGAAAGTGCTGGCACAAAATCTGGGGAACATAACCAAAACCTTGAATGAAATCACAGAAATGAATAAACAGGGATTTGTGGAAAAGACAGATGTTGATCAGCTGGAGGTTACTGCTAATACCGTTCGGAATGCGATGAATCAGATTGAAAGTAACCTGGATATCGGTTACCGGTTGATGAAGATACAGTTGGGATTAGCAGAAACAGCCAAAATAGAATTATCCGATCCTATGGAATCAGAAGATTCTCTGGTCAATTCAAGCACCTTACTGGTCAATGAGAATTTCAACCTGAATCAAAATGTGGATTATCAGCTTACCAAAACAAACGAACATTTCACACTGCTGGATATGAGGCGATCCCAGTCAGCCTATTTGCCATCGATCAGCGGATTTTACAATCACAATATACAATCGAATGTCGCTGCTTTCAATTTTGCACCAAAAGATGTTATCGGTATTAACCTAAGCCTGCCAATCTTCAGTAGCGGAGAGCGAATTGCGGTGGTTGGACAAAAAAGAATGGCCTATGAAAAAGCCGTAAACACGAGCAAATATGTTTCCAACAGCCTTTTGATGCAGGCAAGCCAGTATCAGAATGATGTCAAGCTGAAACTGGAAAAATACCGGATTCAGAAAAAGAGCAATGAACTTTCGGATACCATTTATCAGCGGACCATTGAAAAATACAAACAGGGGATATCCTCGAGTATGGATTTAATGACAAGCCAGAATCAATACCTGACAAATCTGACCAATTACTATCAGAGTATCTATGATTTACAAGACGCTAAGTCCAAATTGGAAAAATTATTCAACATTAATCAGGATGTTGTGACGAAATAGATTTCTACATTCCATCGAACTAAAACCTAAAAAATAAAAGAATGAATAAAATAATTTATTATTCAGCATGGATTGCTTTTTTGGTTTCCTGTAGTGCTACTCCAAATAAGAAAGCAGACCTCGATAAGTTAAAAGCACAGCGTGATCAACTCAATACGCAAATTTCAAAGATCGAAAGCAAAATCGATCCTAAATCAGATAAAAACGCCACAGATGCGGCCAAGGTAACAGTCACTGATGCGGAACAAGGAGTTTTTAATCATTATATCCAGGTACAGGGAACCGTCGACGGGGATCAGAATATTGCAGTAAGTCCCGAGATATCAGGCATCGTTACAGCTGTATATGTGAAGGAAGGTACACCCGTAAGAAAAGGGCAAGTCATGGCTGAACTGGATACCAAGGTGTTGAAGCAATCGTTGGAGGAAGTGAAAACCCAATACGAAATGGCAAACAGTTTGTTTGAAAAACAAAGCGCACTCTGGGCCAAGAATATCGGTAGTGAAGTTCAATTTCTTCAGGCTAAAACCAACAAAGAATCCCTGCAGCAGCGAGTGGGAACCATGAGAGAACAATTAAAGCAGGCAAAGATTTATTCTCCCATCACCGGTACAGTTGAAAGTGTGCCAATTAGAGTCGGTCAGAATGTATCACCGGGGAATCCCACATCAACCATTCGAGTCATTAATATGAGCATTGCGAAAATTACAGCCGATGTATCCGAAGCTTATGCAGCTCGCATTCATGATGGTAATCCTGTACTGGTAAACTTTCCGGATATCGGCAAAGACATTGAAACAAAGCTGAACTTCATAGGCCGGTACATCGATCCCACCAATAGAACGTTTAAGGTGGAATGCAAAATATCGTCCCGGGATATAACGTTACGGGCAAATATGATTGCTTACATAAAGATAAAAGATTACTCCACTACCAATGCTTACACGCTACCGGTTAACCTGGTTCAGAATGACAGGGATAGCAAATTCATTTATCTTGCCAAACAGAATGGCAAGAATTGGGTGGCTGAAAAGAAGATGATTAAAACAGGTAAAGATTATGATGGTGTTATTGAAGTGATTGATGGGCTGACTACTGGAGATAAGATTATTACGGAAGGTTTTCAGAATCTGAACCCTGGAGAGAATATAGTTTTCTAATTCAAAAAAAGATCAGTTATGGCCTCCGAAAAAAAATATAGAGAGTTTTTTGCGACTAACTGGGCCATCGAAAACCGGACCAGCGTGTATGTACTCGCTGTCCTGATTTCGATACTCGGGATGATGAATTACTATTTTATCCCCAAAGAGCAGTTTCCACAGGTTATCATTCCATATATCATCGTCAATACGGCTTATCCGGGGACTTCCCCCGAAGACATTGAAAACCTGGTTACCCGGCCCATTGAGAAGCAACTGAAATCAATTGCCGATGTAAAAAAGATAACCAGCAATTCAGTCCCGGATTTTTCATCCGTGGTGGTGGAATTTGATCCTGACTTATCCATCGAAACAGCCAAACAACGTGTGAGGGATGCTGTCGATAAATCAAAAAGCGATCTTCCCACTGACCTTCCCACTCAACCCGATATTATGGACATAGACCTATCGGAAATACCGGTTATGTATCTCAACATATCCGGGAATTTTGACCTGGACAAACTGAAACACTATTGTAAGATTGCACAGGATAAAATTGAAGGACTGAAGGGAATAACACGGGTAGATATTGTTGGTGCCCTCGACAGGGAAATTCAAATTAATGCCGACATATTCAAAATGCAGGTTGCCAAGGTGACATTCAACGATATCCAACAGGCTGTAGCCATGGAGAACATGACCATCTCCGGGGGATCACTCACCAATCATGGAATACGGAATACCGTTCGTATTAAAGGTCAATTTGCAGATGTAAATACACTGAAAAACATCGTCATTCACTCCTCTAGTGGTGCCTACATAAAACTGACTGATATTGCAGATGTAGAAGATAGTCACAAGGATCAGGAAAGCTTCTCGCGCCTGGATGGGAAAAATGTCATCACCCTGAATGTGATTAAGAAAAGCGGTGCCAATCTACTCGATGCATCCGATGAAATAAAAGAAATTGTTGAGAAAGAACTTTTAGGCCATGAATTTCCAAAAGGAATGAACGTGACCATCACCGGTGACCAGAGCCGCTTCACCCGAAATACACTGGAGGAACTGAATAATACCATCATCATCGGTTTTATACTGGTGACCATTGTGTTGATGTTTTTTATGGGTTTCACCAATGCTTTCTTTGTCGGCCTTTCAGTTCCACTGTCTATATTTGTGGCTTATCTGGTTATACCGGGGCTAGGATATACCATGAACATGATGGTAATGTTTGCTTTTATTTTCGCCCTTGGAATAGTAGTTGATGATGCCATTGTGGTCATTGAAAACACACACCGCCTGCACCGTTTAAATCCGGATATAACCATTGCTGCCAAAAGGGCTGCAGGCGAAGTATTCAGGCCTATTTTATCCGGAACCCTGACTACCCTGGCACCTTTCTTCCCCTTGGCATTCTGGCCCGGCATTATCGGACAGTTTATGCATTATTTGCCGGTAACACTTATCATTACACTTTTTGCCTCCCTTTTTGTGGCGTATGTGTTCAACCCGGTGTTTGCTGTATCATTTATGAAACATGAATATGATGATGAATCAAGGAAAGAGACCGATTGGAAGAAAATGAGAAGAATTATGATCTTCATGATTGTTTTTGCTGCTCTTTTTTACCTGGTCAAAATATATACCATGGCTAATTTACTGATATTTGCTGTATTAATGTGGTTGTTTTATCATTTCTTGCTTATAAAAGCTATCCGATATTTCCAGGATAAAGCGTGGCCTTATCTAATGTCGGTTTATGAACATCAACTTGGGTATATACTGATAGGCAAACGTCCCATATGGATTCTGTGTGGGATGATCGTACTTTTCTTTATTACTTTTTTTATGACCGGAATTGTAAAGCCTACGGTATTGTTTTTCCCGAACAATGACCCCAACAATATTTATGTGTACATCAAGATGCCGGGGGGCACTCATCAGAATGTGACTGATAGCATCACCACGATAGCCGAAAATCGCGTTTACAAGGCCCTGGGACATCACAACCCTGATGTGGAGTCCATCATATCAAATGTGACTGTCGGCGCCGAAGAACAGGGCTTTGCGTCTACAGGCACACCATTCAACAAAGGTAAAGTTTCTATTAATTTTATTGAGAGTAAATTACGATCCACAGGGATTTCAACTACAAAGTACATGGACATTATCCGAAAAGAAGTAGCCGACATACCCGGGGCGGTAATTACAGTGGATAAGAACTCAAATGGACCTCCGACCGGAAAACCTATTAATATTGAGATTACCAGTGAAAACCTGGAAAATCTGGTGAAGGATGCCTTTGCATTTCGTGATTATCTTGATTCGTTGCACATACCCGGCGTAGAAGGACTGAAGACCGACTTTGAAATGAACTCCCCGGAAATCATTATACATATTGACAGGGACAGGGCACAGCGCCTGGGGCTATCAACCGGGCAAATCGGGTTGGAGATCAGGACTGCACTCTATGGGAAAGAGGTATCTAAACTAAAACAGGATGAGGATGAATATCCCATCATGGTACGATACAATAAAGTTACCCGTGACAATATCAATGCACTGGTCAACCTGGATATTATATTCAGGGATATGAATTCAGGTCAACTGCGTACCATCCCCTTGTCAACAGTGGCTACAATTGAATACACTTCTTCTTATGCCGGGATCAAGCGACAGGATCAGAAACGGATCATCACCATTTATTCCAATGTCCTTTCAGGATATTCTGCCAACGATATTGTGCCGGTGGTTAACCGGGAAGCTAAAAAATTCCATTTTCATGAAGGTTCAAATGTAAAACTTACCGGAGAACAGGAAGATCAGGCAGCAACAGCCATTTTCTTAATGAAAGCTATGATTATTGCCCTGGGCGCCATTTTCTTTATCCTGATCACTCAGTTTGGATCGGTAAGTAAAGCACTGATTATTCTGAGTGAAGTCCTTTTCAGCATCATTGGGGTACTAATCGGGGTTATGATCTTCCACATGAGTCTTGTCATCCTGATGACAGGGCTTGGCATTGTAGCACTCGGTGGCATTGTGGTCAGGAATGGGATCCTGATAGTGGAATTTATTGATGTCAAGAAAAAAGAAGGGGTACCAACCCGACGTGCCATTATCGCCGGAGGCAGAACCCGTATAACTCCTGTTATCCTGACCGCTACAGCCACCATGCTGGGATTGGTTCCTCTGGCAGTGGGATTAAACATCAATTTCAAGACGCTGTTCTCAGAGATGAATCCACATATTTACTTTGGCGGTGATAACGTAATGTTCTGGGGACCGCTGGCCTGGTCTATCATTTTTGGGTTGAGCTTTGCCACCTTCCTGACCCTCATGTTTGTGCCGGCACTCTACCAACTTGATTATACTATCAGACTGAGGATGGCCCGAAAAGAGAACCTGAAACAAATAAGAAAATTAAATCAAGAATCACCAGGTAAATAATTAAGATTATTCTGAAGTTTAAATACCTTTTTATATTTCCAAAAAAAGGACGGTTTACTAATTAGTAATCTGTCCTTTTTAAACTACCAGCTATAAACCACCTGCCATCCTCCTGCCTTTGTAATACCTTAGTCTTTACAAATAGTATTTCAAAGGCAGATACAAAGCATGCCGACTGTCAATAAGAATCAATGCTTATCGACTAAAAATGAATCCATTTAGATTCCATTAGGTTTTGTATCGTCAGGTATAACAAATCGTATTTGATTATAACAGGAAATAAATCTGAATACCTTAAATGAAGTCCTCTTAAGTCGAAATTTGGTTATAGAAATTATTTCAACGTTGCCAGGTGACTAGTTTGATTTCAAGTGGAATCGCAACTGACGGTATCAATGGGATGGCTCTGGGCGTATAGTCCATGTGCGGACGAGATGCAGATACCGAGGCATAGAATAGATAAGCATTTGATTCGTTTTCCACAAGATTACCCCTGTTCATCATCTGAACAACTGGGGTTTCGCCATTCATACCACCTGACACCAATTCTATCTGGATCTGATTAGGGTTTACCTCGTTGAAATAAAAGGAAACCTCAAACTGATACTGATTATCTTTAGTCACAACTTTTACTTCACCAAAATGTAAAGCCTCCCAATTTTGTTCTAAGTAGTGGATGCCGTCATAGAGTTGTCCGGCCTTCTCTCCATTATTGGCTGAACGCTCCAGATAAGCAGTGGCAGCCGGTAAATAATGATTTTCGGTATATTCACGAACAGTACGGTCGGCGGAAAACTGTGGAGTCAAATGTGCCATGCTTTCACGCATTCGGGATATCCATGCAATTGGGATTCCATCTGCATTGCGGTCGTAGAATTCGGGCACTATCTTTTGTTCGAGGATCGTGTATAGTTGATCGGCTTCTAAGGCATCCCAGGCAGCAATATCATCATGCTCCTTCCCATCTCCTATGGCCCATCCCACTTCAGGGGAATAGGCTTCAGCCCACCAACCATCCAGTTCGGAAAGGTTGATTCCACCATTTACCAGCACTTTCATACCACTGGTACCACTGGCTTCCCAAGGCCGTCGGGGAGTATTGATCCAGACATCAACACCCTGAACCAGATTCTGGGATATTTCCATATCATAATCGCTCAGGAAGATGACACGCGGTTCAAAATTATTTTGTTTAATAAATTGAATCCATTCCCTGATAAGTTCCTGTCCTTCCTGATCGTCAGGATGGGCTTTGCCGGAAATAATCAATTGTACAGGAAATGCCTGGTTTGTCAATATGTTTAATAATCGATGCGGATCATGGAGAAGTAAATTAGGTCTTTTGTAGGTTGCAAAACGTCTGGCAAAGCCCAGCGTCAGGATATTGGGATTAAATAAATGCTTGGCCTTTTCAACTACATCTGGCGAATGACCCGAACCGAGCATTTGCCGGGATAATTGTTCACCTGCAAAATTCAGTAGCCCCGTATTGGCATTGATACGCATTTGCCAAAGCTTTTCATCAGATACCCGACGAATATCCTGTTCCAACGTCTTATTGAATCCTTGCCAGCATTTCTCGCCGCAAAATTCAATCCATATATCGTCAGCCTCTTTTGAATTCCAGGTTGGGACATGAATTCCGTTGGTAATATGCCCTACCGGGATTTCATTCTTGGGCCATTTAGGAAATAAGGGTTCAAAAATTTGGCGGCTGACTTCCCCATGTAATCGACTGACCCCATTTACGGCGCCACTCCCGTGAATAGCCAGATAGGCCATATTAAAACTTTCCGTTTCATTGGAAGGATCACTCCTACCCAGGGCTAATAACTGCTGCCTCGATATACCCAGTTTTTGTTCAGCATATTCTCCCAGATAATGCATCACTCTTTCGGGCGAAAAGCAATCGAATCCCGCAGGAACAGCCGTATGGGTAGTAAAGAGATTACCGGCACGGGTAGCGGTGAGAGCTACCTCAAAAGACTTTCCGTTTTCAATCATAAAACTATAGGCACGCTCGAGGATCGCAAATGCAGCATGACCTTCATTAAGATGACAAATCTGAGGTTTTAAACCCAAAGCCATGAGCAAACGCCAACCACCTATGCCAAGAAGAAGTTCCTGTTTCAATCTGAGCTCAGATCCACCTCCATATAATTCACTTGTAATCCCACGATGGATGGGAAAATTAGCAGCATCATTGCTATCCAACAAATAGAGTTTAACCCTGCCAACCTGAACCTGCCAGATTCGAAGCCATATAGAATACCCCGGAAAGCTAATTTCTAACCTCATCCATTCACCATTCTCTTCCCGCAAAGGGCTAATGGGAAGTTGTCCAGGATCATTGTAGGGAAAAAGAGCCTGTTGATTGCCATTTTTATCAATTTCCTGCCGGAAGTAACCCTGTTGATACAATAACCCAATACCTACCACCGGCACTCCCAGATCACTGGCAGCTTTCAGTTGATCGCCTGCCACATTTCCAAGTCCACCTGAATAAATGGGCAGCGCCTCACTTAACATGAATTCCATGCTAAAATAAGCCACACAGGTAAGTGAGGAATCAGGATAGCTTTGTTGAAACCAGCCGGGTTCGCTAAGTGCCTGTTCTTTTGAGTTTAATAAGGCATTCACTTTTTCACGGAAATCGGGGTCCGCCATGACGTGTTCAAATTGATCCCTGGATACAGTCTGCAATACTACCCATGGATTATGGGTGATGCTCCATAATGCAGGATCGAGTTGCTTCCACACATCATCTGCCGAATGATTCCACGACCAGCGTAGATCGAGGGCAAGTTCTGCCAGGGTATCTAATCCTTCGATATCTTTTGGTAAAAAACTATATACGGGTTTGAGAACGTTTATTTTTCCTTTCATGATTGTTTTTTTACAGGAATAAAGAGCGATATTTATGCTCATGGGTATTTTTTATTATACTTGCTTGCAGGCAGGAGGAAGATAGTAATTGTTATAAACCAATGATTTAGCTTTGTTTTATCAATTGATGGTCTGATCTTTAAAACACATGCATTCCATTATTAATTCCTTCAATCATTTTCGCACAAAATGTCGGAAGATCTTTTGGATTTCTACTTGTTATGAGGTTATCGGTCGCAACGACTTCTTCGTCAACCCACTCTGCCCCTGCATTTATTAAATCTACTTTAAGACTCGGGTATGAAGTCAATCTTTTCCCTTTCACTATTCCTGCATTTATCAATATCCAGGGTGCATGACAAATCGCTGCAATTGGTTTGCCTTGTTCATAAAAATTGGTTACAAATTTCACAGCCGATTCGTGCGCCCGGAGTTTATCGGAGTTTATCACGCCGCCCGGAAGTAGTAATACATCGTAATCGGTTGTTATTGCTTTTTCAATTTCCAGGTCCACTATGAACTCATCACCCCAATTACCATCTTTCCAGCCCTTTATGATCCCTTTTTTGATTGAAATTACTTCGACTATTATACCCGCTTCTCTAAGCGCTTCAACCGGCACTTCAAATTCAGATTGTTCAAAGCCATTTGTAAGCAGGACAGCAGCTTTCTTTTCACTTAGTTGTTTTTCCATATGATTATTCAAAATTCGATGCTCTTTAAAGTGTTTAATTTTGAAGAAAATACGCTGAAGACATTTTACAAGAAATTCAGCTTAAAGAGCCTTAAAAGATAAAAAAGTCATCACCTTATTTCGTAAATCAGTTAATATTGAACCACCTCCGGAAGATTTACTGTTTACTTCCTTATTCTTGATTGTATCAAAAAAAATAATCAATTCTTTATTAAATGCTTCCGGATTTTCAAGACAACTTAAATGACCTGCATGTGCAATGACTTTCAAGGATGAATCTTTAATGTCATTATGCATCATTTCAGCTACTGAGATAGGCGTTATTTTGTCTTGATCGCCCACTAATATCATTAAAGGCACTTTTATTTCAGACAGCCCTGAGCAAGTTTCTTTTCGATTCAATAGTGCTAACAGGGTATTGCAAAGTGATTGTTCTGTGGTATTTACAATCATTTGTTTTAATCTATCTACTAAAAATCACGATTTCCGATTTAATGTAACAGGACACTTATATATCTTCAATGGTAATGGCACTTTTTTCAATTCCCATGTTTGACAACAGCTTAAGTACCTCCTCTATCATAGGATCGGGACCGCATACGTATATATTTTTGGAAGAGATACTTAGATTGGATTTCAGAAAGTCTTCAGTAATTTGTCCATAAGCATATCCTTCCCCTCTTTCATCGGATAATATATTGATGAAATTAGGACCCAATAAGTCTTTAAATTCTTGTTCTATGATTATGTCTTCTTTCTTTTTATTCGCAAAGATGAGTTTGTTGTCACCTATCAGGTTCTTTGACTTGAGAAACCTGAATATGCTGATAAATGGTGTTATTCCAGCTCCTCCCGCAATAAAAACACCCTGGCCTTTATAGGTTATTGCACCAAAGACTTCATGTATGATCAACTCATCAGTTGCTTTAAGTTTCAAAAGTTCGTTGGTAACACCTTTACTTTCGGGATAGGTTTTGATATTAAATTCGAGATAATCCTTTTCAGGAAGACTTGTGAAAGTGAAAGGATTTTTTTTGTGCTTCCAGCCGGGTTTATTTAGGGTAACGTCGGTAGCTTGCCCGGGAGTGAAGTTATAATTGGGGGGTCTTTCAATAATTATTTTCAACACATTATGTGTAATGAATTCGACTGACTTAACTTTCACAACATGTTTTTCCATGGTTTTGCTATTTTAGATTAATCATATTCTAATGAACAATAATAATTTAAATGATTATCCGCAATTCACACAGTTATCAATTTTGTCTTGGCGATAAGGGATATGATTAAAATCTGATTTATATTTTGCTGTAACTACCAATAACCTGTCAAAAGGATCCAGCGGGATTCTGATTCGGTTCA
>CAIYOZ010000277.1 GCA_903927945.1 uncultured Bacteroidales bacterium
ACTCCCCTTTAGGGGCCGGGGGTTCTTTTCTTCTTATACCTCCACATACACCGAGTCCGACACTCTCGTACCCTCGGCATTCAAGGCAAACACATAACAGCAAGCCACATCGGCAGCCGTAATGCCGGGACTCGGAATCAGCAACGTAGTGACTGCCTGATTTCCTCGGACCTGACGAACGATTCGCATGGAACCTTTTTTTGTCTGGAAAAAGGCAACCATTTGATCCGAAGCCGACACCTTCGCCATCCCAAAGTCCGAATCAATCGTCAGGGTGATCCCGGTAGCACCAATGACGCTACCCGCAATTTCCACCTCCGGCAATGAACCTTCTGAAATGATCAGCTTGCTGTAATCAATCACCGGAGTACCACCCGATGTATCGATCGCCTTGCTCAGATTCGCCTGCATAAACGAATTGAAAGGCGAATACTTCCTCGGACGACCCGGAAAGCCCTCATCGGTGATCCCACCAAAGGAATCGTAAGCTTCCACGATTAGTTTAAAACTTGCCCTGTGCAATTGTTGGGCGATTGAATTCACATCTTTAGGCATAAATACCTTCTTCTTAATGATATTTTGTCCACGATAAACGGTGGTAACAAAATTGGCCATTGACCGCCGCATTTCCCCGGTCATGGGATTTTCTGAAATACTCACGTTGGTAAAATTTAGAAATAAATAATTGTAAATAATTTTGTCCGCAAGCTACACGGGCCCTTGTCTCCTGTTGACGAAGCAAAATTAAAGCACCTAAAAAAAAGTCATGGTATACTTGCAGGGCAACTTGCATAAGATAATTTTTAATGCTCGATTATTCAATCAGTTACAAAGTGTGTTTTTTAGGCTAATTTCCCAAAAGGTTACATGTTCATTTCTTTTTTATCCATGAGGACAAACAAAAAAGAGCAATGGATGTTGTCCAATGCTCTTAGTCGGTTTACCAAAAAGGTCAATTATTATTTATATCTTTAATGCTTTTATTTTATATTTGCAGTTATTATTTCAACATTAAGTTTATTGTTTTTAAAGAAGTCTGCATCATCAGTCACTATTTTCCAATGATTCATTCGTGCCAATTCTAAATAATAGCTATCATTGAAATCACAGTTTTCTAGCTCACTGTAAATTGAATCCAAATTGATTGCATTAAAATTATCGGTGCTTCTTTCTGTCTTTTTTAAAAGTGTAGGTAAAACATTTTTGATATCTTTAATAACATCCTTATAAACCTGGGTAGGTACAAAATCTGATTTATAATCCCGTTTACCTGTATTCCCTGGTTTTTTCAACCATTTATTATACTCTAATCTTAACCATGCATTGCAAAACTCGGATAGCACTAGCGAATTGATCCAGATACAAGCTTTTGCAATACAAACCTGATTAAAAAAAACTGAATATTTTCTTTGCTTTTCTTTTTCGTAATTTCCAATAGTACAAAACAAATACATCCAAACATTATTGTCGAAAAAGAACACATCGGTAGATGTCGGTTGATAGATATTAATATCATGAAGCTTACTCATGTCCAAATACTTCATTAGCTGATTGATCAAAACTGGCGGAGTCGGAAAAGTATTCTTTCGCTATTTTAATTGCTTTATTAAACAAGTGTTTGTCCTCAGGTTTAATATTTTCTAATTTCAAATACTGATTTAGTTCATCACTTTTGTATTTGCTATAGAGCTGACCAATGCATGCGTTTAAAAAAGCAGTAATAATCAGGTTGACGTTTTGAAAATCTAATACAGCAATGAGTTGATTGGAGATAGCAGCATCTATTTTCTTGAAGATGGCATCACCATCTGTCACGCTAATGGCAGCATCGCCCCCCACTTCATCGTAAATACGGATTGTTATTTTTTCTGTTTTCACACTGCAAATATACTAAAAAATAATATCTTCCTCATTTTCTTCTTTTAAATAATAAAAAGATTGGTCGTCTAAATTAAATTCCAAATTTACGATTGTACCCGGAAAAGGATAACTCAAAGTAAAACTATCTGCTTTTTTCCGGGTGAGCTGCCAATAACCATCACTTGAAACAATCTGCACTTTGCCATTGTTCATCCGAGCAAATTCACAAATTAGTTTCAAACCTAACCCCCCGGGTATGTTTCTTTCTTTAGGTTTAGTAGTATTATTTTCCTCCAACGCCCATTCAATGCTTTCAATTCCGGTCTTGTTTGAGTGAAGATATTCGTTTACATTCGTTTGTATGGTCCTACCCATATCTACAATGGTAAAATCAATACGGGGGAGGTGTTTTACGTGGATAATACTGACCACAACTGAAAACCTCAGTACAATCACCATGAATTATGGCATTACTGTATATCTCAAAAATGCTTCGGATAATCTCATTCTTGGCTGCTGAACTGAGCTTAGGGAAATCATGTTTATTTATCAGTTCTTTATACAGGAATTCTTTTATCAGTTTATCTTCCGACATTTTGTTACGCCTGTATTTTATGGTTGTATCGTTATAGTCAGCGATCTTGACACCTCCCAAAGAAGCAAGAAAATGATTTCGACTAAAAATATCTTTTTGCTTATTAGCTAAATTCACAATTGTTATTTCATTAAAGCGATCACCAGCTTCTAATAAAATAGCTCCCAACACGGCACATAAATTTGCTTCAAACCAAGTGTTATCTGAAAAATCGATACTGATTTGTTCAAATTCGAGTGATTCAAACTGTTGATTCAAAGTTGCTAAATAATTAAATCCGATAAAATCACTGGATACTCGATTCGGAATAACAAAACTTTTCATAATTGAATTATTTCACCTGTTTGCAAACCACATCACATAATCAGTTATCAACAGGTTATTCTCAGTCGGATCATCGGGAACCTCCACGTCGCAAAGCGGAAACTCAGAGCTGCCTTCTTTCCAGTTTACCGTCACAAGAACGCCATACCTGTCGTTAATCGTTGATAAAGCAGTCAGGGTTACTTTCTCTCCTTCCGGGATCACTTGATTCTCTTCCGATTCCGAAACGATTGCCTGGATGGGAAATGATAACCCGGATGCTAACCGGCTGTGCCAGGCAGCGAAACCCGCAGCATCGTCATTCCGGTCCGCATCGCCCAACACGGCGGCTATCCTGGCACCCTCTTCCCCGAACGAGCTCCAGTAGTATTTCTCCGAAAGCTCCTCCTGCATCTTTTTTACTTCGGAGGCACTGTCTCTCGATTCGGCTATCTCTAAGTCCTGTTCGAGCAACATCATCAGTTCCCAGCCAAGTCCTTCCATTTCAGATTGAATAATGTACTCGGCCGGCATGTGTTGCAGGGTTTCCACGTCCCACTCAATGCCCACCAACGTGCCTTCCACAGTCGTCTTATCGTCCAGTTCGACGATCCTGCCTTGCCAGCCACCTATTTCAAATTTCTCGGTATCGGGTTCCAAGGTCCCGGCTTTTACACGAACACTATCCCCTAATTTTAATTCCATAGTTGCTTATTTTTTTTTCTAAATTTCATTGTAACATCCAATTACTTTCAGTGTGTTTTGTTCCGTTTTATCACAAGATCCATCACTCCAATCCAAGACTTCTACCGCCTGCCAATCGGTTGGAAAATCTGTAAGTACTGAATTTGCCATTTTACTGCCAACTGAGGTGCCATATACTATTATTTCGGGCAATTCCTTTACTTTGGTAATTACCCAAATTTGCTTCTCATTTCAGTGTGTGGTAAAAATAGTTGCTCAAATTCTTTTCTGGATAAGGTCGTTTTTACCATCATTATTTTGATTTATCCACGACGATTGCTCCACATAATCCAATTCACTCCGCACTCTGCATCCTTGTGCAATATGTCGTCGATATTCTTAAAAGTCTGTTCAAACATAAATAATAAGCTAATTTTTAAAACTCTACAAAACTACACAATTCAGATGAGAAAACCGTTCACCATGCTCATCTATTTGTAGCGTTGCGCCCTTCACCCGTCTGACCGCTCCAAGCGGTCTGACGGGTATCAGTTCCACGATTTATTTTCTTTTCCGCTGCTTTTCATCTTTCTCCTCTGCATAATTTTCGAATGCCGCCCTCAATCGATCCAGGAAGGGCGTCTTCTCGTTTCGGTTAGTGGCCCTGGCAAGCTTTACTTCCACATTATTAATTTGCAAATCAAATAATTGACTAAAGAAATCAATCAGTTCTTTACGGCTCATTGGCTTCTTGTCTTTTCGAACGATGATATTCTCTTTGTGCAATGCTGCCACCAGTTCCAACAGGTCGGTGTCATTGGCTTTCCAGGTTAACGCGGATGGTAATGGCTTTTCGGTTACAG
>CAIYOZ010000278.1 GCA_903927945.1 uncultured Bacteroidales bacterium
TCCAGCACTATAAACTATTAACTATAAACTATTAACTACCTACTTCTAAGCCTCCCCGCCTCCAAACGCCATAGGTACCGGTGGCACAAATCCATTATCCGAAATCTTGATCTTTCCGTTCTGTTGTTCAAACTTGGCTATATTTTCTTGCAAAGCAAAAAGCAGTCGCTTCGTATGTTCCGGTGTCAGGATAATGCGTGACTTTACATTTGCCTTGGGTGTTCCGGGCATGATACGGATAAAATCGACTACAAATTCTGAATTCGAATGCGAAATAATAGCCAGGTTCGAATAAATACCTTCTGCCACTTCCGGTGATAGTTCAATGTTTAGTTGATTCTCTTGGTTTTCCATTTTTTTAAGGGCTGATTTTGAATGAATATCTTTAATGGTATGTTTTTTTATGATTACAAAGGTAAGAATTTTATTCAACAATAGAATAATCAGCAGATAAGAAAATTAGGTTCATAGCTTCCTTAATTGTGAATAACTAGCAAAGTATTATCAGCCAATAGTCATTAAATATCATCTTTCATATGTGTCAACATGCGGGAGAAGTAGACAGCCATCATTTGAACAATTGCAATGAACACCCATGAAAACAACGGTATTAACAAGAATATGGCAGCAGGCTTAGCATCTGGCAGGTTTATAATACCATTGTAGAACAACAATGACCCAAGTGATAGGAAGATTATTTGTACATAGAGCATTATCCGTCTGAGATTCTTCCAACTGGTTGAAAGTAAGAATAACAACAGTTGTATAAGATAAGGCGAGAGCACCCAAACCATAAATAGTATTTTCAGCAGTATAGAATCATTATTTCTACCGGCCTGGATAGTCAGGCTCAATGACCATACCGATCCAACCAACAACACGATCCATGCAACTGATCGTAACAAGCTAGGTGGGGATGTTTTTTTCATAGTCTCCTGTTTTAGTAATCCTTAAATTACTATTTGTCTCTGTATCGTCCTAAAATCTGTTTATATATTACTCTCCATCCTTCAAACTCATTCCTCATTCCTCATTCCTTACCTCTTGCTCCTTGCCTCTTGCCTCTATTTCTGGCTCATAGTAAAGTACTACCACCCCTGTTCCCAGTACTTTGGTCTTCAGCAGATGAAGATTTAATCGTTTGGTGATGTTCTTAAACAACGGATTCCCTTTCCCCAATACAATCGGATGAACATATAATTGGTATTCATCAATTAAACCAAGTTCCATCAATTCAATGATAATACCCGGGCCACCCACCAGGATGTTTTTACCCGGTTGTTGCTTGAGATTCAGCACTTCCTCTTCAAGCGTTCCGGTAGCCAGCCTGGTGTTTCTCCATTCTACCTCTTTCAACGTATTCGAAAAAACAATCTTGGAGATGTTATCAATCAATACTGCAAATTCATCAATAGCCTTATTACCAATCGGTCTTTTTACAATTGGTGGCCAACCATCCTCCATCAGTTGATAGGTTACCCGTCCAAAAACCGCGGTATCTGCGTTTCTAAAAAGCTCATTCACGTTTTGATGCAACTCTTCATCTACTATCCCCACCTCATGATCGCAGTATCCATCCAGGGTAATGTTTATAGATGCTATTACTTTTCTCATGCCTCGTTCATTAAGTATTAATTGTTCGTAAAACATTTAGGAAATATCAGGTATGAAGGGTTAAGTATAAGGAATATTTACAAGAAAAGTATGGATAACCCATTCATTTTGTGTCTGTTTAAAATATAATCTCGCTTACATAATTAACCTTAATATGAACTTATTTGTTCAGTCCAACTCTTTATTTTTTCTCAATTAATTCAATCAAAAAATTCAGTTGTAAACAAGATCACTTAAAACAAGAAAAGAGACTGCCGTAAGGTTAGTCTCTTTTCTTTGTTCTATGTGTTCTTTCTATGTGTTCTTTCTATGTGTCCATCTTATCCCAGTTCATTCAGATTTTCCATTTTCTTTTTTTCCAGAAATTCATAGATACCACCCAGGTGTTCCCGAATCTTTTTATTACCTATTTCATATACTGTTGTCACCAGGCCATCCAGGAACTCACGGTCATGCGATACAATGATAGCAGTTCCATCATACGCCTTGATGGCTTCTTTCAATACTTCTTTTGAAGGTATATCCAGGTGATTGGTCGGCTCATCCAGTATCAGCAGGCTTACCGGCTCCAACAACAACCTGATCATCGCCAACCGGCTGCGTTCTCCTCCCGAAAGCACTTTCACCTTTTTGTCCGAGGCCTCACCTCCAAACATAAAAGCACCCAGGATATCCCGTAATCGGGTGCGGATATCACCCACAGCCACATAATCAACTGTTTCAAACACACTCAGGTTCTCATCCAGTAAAGACGGTTGGTTCTGTGCAAAGTATCCGATTTTGACGTTATGTCCCAGTTTCAGGATACCCGAATAGGTAATTTCATCCAGGATACACTTGATCAGCGTACTTTTGCCTTCCCCGTTTTTACCCACAAAAGCCACTTTCTCGCCCCTGTTGATAATCAATCCGATTCTATCCAGCACTACATGGTCATCGTACGCTTTCGACAGATTCTCTATCTCCACAGGTATGGCTCCTGATCGGGGTGCCGGTGGAAACTTTAGTTTAAGCTTTGAAGTATCTTCTATATCCACTTCCAGACGTTCCACTTTATTCAGCGCTTTTATTCTTGATTGTACCTGGACGGCTTTTGTGGCTTTACTCCTGAAACGATCGATAAAATCTTCAGTTTCCTGGATCATTTTCTGCTGGTTCTCATAGGCCCGGACCTGTTGGTCATGCCTTTCCAGTCGAAGTTGCAGGTATTTGGAGTAATTCACGTCATAATCGTAAATATGTCCCAGTGAAATTTCAATCGTTCGGTTGGTCACCCCATCCATAAAGGCTTTATCATGCGAAACCAGCAGGATGGCACTTGTAGTGGTCGCCAGGAAGCTTTCGAGCCACTGAATGGATTCTATATCCAGGTGATTGGTAGGTTCATCCAGCAGCAGGATATCAGGTGTCTGCAGCAGTATTTTCGCCAGTTCAATACGCATGCGCCATCCACCGCTGAATTCAGAGCATTGCCTGTTGAAGTCACTCCGGAGGAATCCAAGTCCAAGCAAGTTCTTTTCTATTTCAGCATAAAAGTTCCCGCTGTTGATGATCTGCATGTGTTCGTACGAATTGCTCAGTTTATCAATAATCTCAGCATATTCATCGCTTTCAAAATCAGTTCGTTCGGTCAGTTGAAGGGTTAAGTGGTCAATATCTTCCTGCAGTTTGATGATGCGGTCGAAGGCTTTTTCTGTCTCCTGCATCACGGTGGTGCCCTCATTATGTATCATGTGTTGAGGCAGGTATCCAACGGTTAAATCAGGGGAGGATATGATACTACCGCGTGTTGGTTGTTCGCTTCCGGCTATTAATTTGATGAGTGTGGATTTTCCGGCACCATTTCTCCCTACTAAAGCGATCTTATCTTTGGGGTTGATCAGAAACCCTATGGAGTCTAATAAGCGTCTTCCTGAAAATTCTACTGTCAGTTGTTCTATTGAAATCATATTTTTTTGAGCAATATAGCGTTCCGCGTTAAACGTTCTGCGTTCTGCGTTCTGCGTTCTGCGTTCAACATTCGGGTTGAATGTCTGATTAAACTAAATAAGAATAGTGAAGAGTGGATAATTAAAGAAGGACAATTTGAAACCTCATAACTCAGAACCCAACGCGGAACATGAACTCGGAACACGGAACACGGAACGTTCTTATAAAAAAAACTTCTGTTATCTTTCGATGACAGAAGTCCTTATTTTGTTTTCTGAAAAACTGAATTTAGTTTTTTGGAAGTGCTTCTTTAACAACCATTGGACGGCCATCGAATTCAGCTCCGTTTAATTCAGCAATGACTTTCTTTGCAGCTTCGTCATCTGACATTTCTACAAATGCAAAACCTTTTGAGCGACGTGTTTCACGATCGATGATCAGTTTGCATGAATCAACCTGACCGTACTCTGCAATTGCTTCCTGAAGGTCATTTTCTCTAACATTGTAACTTAAGTTACCTACGTAAATGTTCATAAATATAATTTTATTAATTGTGATAAAAGGAAAGTAGCGTGACGAAGGTATGACAAATTCTTATCAAAAAATAGGAGTTGTAAATAAACAAACGAAGAATACATTTTCTTTTCGGGTGCAAAGGTACACATTTTTATTCAGCTTTCAATTTTTCTGCAAATATCCGTGATTGAATTCCTTTTATTTCAAAGTTTTCTTTCCATCCACACATTACAGGCGTAATGTCCCGAATTCCCCAGTGCCCTATCCAATCTGGCACACCCGTTCCTCTCATAGAGTGATATAGCCTTGTTCAGGTTGGGAAACTTATTAGTGGGAGTGCGACTAAGACTTTTTCTCCTACCTCCAGTCGCACTCCCACTTCAAGCCGTTTCGCTTTCAATGCTTTTTTTGCATTGGGGAAGTTTTCTTTCCATCCACACATTACAGGCATAATGACCCGAATTCCCCAGTGCCTTATCAAGTCTGGTAAACCCGTTCCTTTCATAAAGCGATATTGCCTTGCTCAGGTTGGGAAAACTTATTAGTGGGAGTGCGACTAAGACTTTTTCTCCTACCTCCAGTCGCACTCCCACTATAAACCTTTGCACTTTCAAGGCTTTTTTGCATCAGCGTATGTCCGATCCCCCTACCCCTGTACTCAGCCGAGAGGTATAGCTTTACCAGTTCGGCATAACCCTCCGGCAGTCCTTCCGTGGGAAATATACCGCAACCACCCAGTATCTGATTGTTTTCTTCCGCAATCCAATACACTGAACCGGGTGCCTGAAACAGTTCATACAATGCATCCGTAGTAGGGTCCGTATAAACCGTACCTGGGATATCAATTCCGAATTCCTCGAATACTTTCTTGATTAGAGTGGAAAGGATTTCGTTGTCTTTATTTCCTATCGTTCTGTAATCAATATTCATTGTAGTTATCTTAAACTAACCTATCAACAAACTTGTCGTGCAATCCTCAAAAGTAATGGATAGAATTTAATGATCTATTCTGTGTTATGAAATCGACTACATATTGGGACTCGCGATTTCCATATCGCGTATATTAAGTTGAATAAGGAAGAACGCGATATGGAAATCGCGTGTCCCTAAATAGATAACAGGATATTAGCTATTTTATAGTTAGTGCATTGTCGTTCCTTCTTCCGTCCCAAATTGCTTATACCACCAGTGTTGTTTTAGTTGCCTCAAGTTTGTTCAGTTTTATACTGTAAGTTTTCGACTGATTTCGTTCTATCCAATAAGCCAGGATTTCTTTCCGTTCCTCATTGGCTTCTTGTGTCCAGATTATTTTTCGCTTAGCCATTGGTCGATTGCTTCATCTGCTTGTTGTTCAGAGATTACTTTTCCTGCAAGATATTCCGTTTTACCCTCATTAACCCGTTGCTGTTGCTCTGGACTGAGTTTATACGTTTCATTATCGAGTTCGAAATCGAGTAACTTACGCAGTTCCTCTATGATATGGGGTTCCTCGGTATTGGCTATGCGACTGATTAAATCTATTTTTAATTCGGCTGTACTCATGGCACTAATTATTATTGTATATTCTTGTTTTCGTTTAAACAGATGTAGGTACTGATAGTTCAATTTTAATGTTTCCATTGGATCGTTTCTATCTCAGAGGTTAAAAATATATCAGGCTTAGGTAAATTTCAGCGAAGTTTCGTGTAATTGATGACTTAAATCTTTCAAAGCTGATGCGAATTGTTTTTTTTCTTCCGGGCTGAATTGAGCCTGCTTGCCATTTACTGTATGCCCATTGAGTCGCTGATAAAGCCAGGCACGGCTTTTACCAAAATACGTCTTTGCAATATAACTCAGCGAAACGGCTTTGGCAATTTCACCAAGTTTAGTTATTAATATCAACTCCTCAGCAGCTTCTACGGTGGCATTAAGTCCATTTAATGAAGCATGGACATATGATTCCCTATCTGAGTCTGAAAGTGATTCCAATCGTTGGGCTCTGTTTTCCTGAAATTCTATTCGTTCTGCTTCCGTCGTTAAATTTTTGTATTGCTCAAATTCGGCTTGCATCTCAGCCGTTGGCAAGAATTTAGATATCTTTTTCATCTCTTATGATTGTTCTGCGTTATTTAATTCATTTTCTATTCTATTGATCTCATCGAGTATTTCATCCACATATTCAATAAACTTTTTATCCGTGTTGATGACTCTGTTTTGGCTATGGAACTTTAAAAGGAATTTGAGATTTTCAATCTCTTCTAATTTCTCTTTTTTTCTTCTTCTGTCATAGCTTCGATAAATGTTAGAAAAAAATGTTAGACACAAAGGAAATAATCTTTTGGTTATTATCAATAATACTGTACGAATTATTGATATTCAATTGAATCATTTAACGTTTGGGCGGTTTGCGGGAGCGTTCGCTGTCGTGGAACGACAAAGTGAATGCGGGAGCAAAACTGCCGGAATTCACGTCAGCCAGCCAATGAACATAGGCGTGTGGTGCGCCCTGCATGAGCAGGCGCACCCGCTGCAAAGCAATTGAAAAATTGCAAATATACAATTATTTTCAGATAAATAGTTAATGCAGTGGGTGTTATTTTTCCAGA
>CAIYOZ010000279.1 GCA_903927945.1 uncultured Bacteroidales bacterium
GGACACCCAACCAAAAAATGATATAGTTTTGAAAGTTTCAAAAAACAGGGTGAAAGTGGTTGAGATAAACGGGGAGAAGGTAGAAGAAAAAAGCAAAGCCGAAAAAAGCAAATTAGAGGCGATATTTTCGCCTCCTGATCTTGCTGCGGTACGAAGTTACTTCGTGGAGCAAAACAGTTCGGAAATCGAAGCAGAGAAATTTTATAACTATTTCCAAAGCAATGGGTGGAAAGTGGGCGGCAAAGCACCCATGAAAGACTGGAAGGCAGCTGCCGGCAACTGGATTCTAAATATCCCAAAGTTTACTTCTCAACCGCAACTGGTAGTACAAAAGCAACCCATACCGGGAAATCTCAATGCAACAACCGGGAAAAATTATTCTGAACCTTTATAATCTATGCAAACTAACCTGTCTATTATTCAGACCAGAGGCAAAGAGATTTTTGGCGAGCACTTTTGTATTTACCCGGAAGATCACGAAGTAGTTCAAAAATTGTTTACGTGGTTTTTGCAGGATGAACAATTGGCCAACCATTACAATATCAATCTCCACAAAGGTATTTTGCTGACCGGTCCAATAGGCTGCGGTAAAACAAGTCTTATGTCGCTAATGCGTGTGCTCGTACCGCAACCGCAACGCTTTGGAATCAAATCATGCCGGGAAATTACCTTTGATTTTATCAAAGATGGCTATGAAGTCATTCAACGTTACGGAAGCCAGGCTTACATCAATACTTCAACTCAACCGCAACCTCACACTCATTGCTTTGACGACCTAGGAGCTGAGAGTACTTTTAAATACTACGGCAATCAGTGCAACGTTATGGGTGAAATTCTGCTTTCCCTGTATGATCACTTTATCAGTAATCACATGCTCACCCATGCAACAACGAACCTTTCTGCTTCAGAACTTGAAGAATACTACGGAAATCGTGTTCGTTCCAGGATGCGTGAAATGTTTAATCTGATTGCATTTGATAGTGGGGCGAAGGATAAGAGGAAGTGAGTGTGGTAGTTTGAATAATTCCATTAATCTATAGTTGAACTATAGAATTGGCAACTATATTAAACTAAAATTGAGAAATAGAGTTGAGATACTTGCTGTATTTACTATAGATATATCTAAATTATTGTTTTATATTTGTTTTATATTATAGATATATCTATATTTGCAGAAAAATTAAATGTATGTACAACGAATTGTATGAACAATCGGGTAGTGATATAATCCGACAACTGGGAAAACGATACAGTGACTACCGAAAACGAATGGGATATTCTCAGAAAGAAGTCTCCGAAAAGTCAGGGTTAAGTGTGTTTACTATTAGCACGTTTGAAAACGGCTCTTCGACCGGTGTAACTTTAGCTTCATTTATTAAATTACTGAGGGCCATTGACAGTCTGGATGAAATAGAAAAACTGTTACCGGAACTTCCGCAAAGTCCTCGCAGCCTGTTTAAGAAACAACAGAAAGGGAAATAATTATGGATACGAATGTAATAATGGTAAAACTATGGGGAATGCCTGTGGGGTATCTTTCGTGGGATAAGAAAGCAGATTTAGCTATTTTTGAATATGAATCGGAATTTTTAGACAAAGGTTTGGATATAGCTCCACTAACTATGTCCATTCATTCCCCACGTAGCCAGAAACATATTCCATGGACAGGCGATAAGGATAAATTGTATCTGGGTCTTCCACCGATGATTGCCGATTCACTCCCCGATAAATGGGGTCATTCTCTTTTCAGTGCATGGCTGAGGGATAATCATATTTCAACAAAGAAAGTAAGTCCTGTTGATCATCTTTCGTTTATTGGCAGTCGGGCAATGGGTGCGCTTGAATATGAACCGGCTCAAAAGTTAGGTGATGATTCTGTTTTTACAGTAGATATTGAACATCTTTATGAGTTCTCCAAACAGGTATTAAATGAGCGGGAAACAACGGTATTAAGTGCTGAAAATTCAATTCTTTGGCAGGATTTGATCAAGATCAGTTCATCTCCGGGTGGTAAACGACCGAAAGCAATTGTTGCGGTAAATAAATCTACAGGTGACGTGATCTCCGGTCAGGGAAATATCTCTGAAGGATTTGACCATTTTATTCTCAAATACGATGATAATTCATCTTATCCATTAGCCAAGTTGGAGTATGTATATTACCAAATGGCTTTGGCTGCGGGAATAAATATGATGCCGTCCGAATTACGTTCTTACGGAAATGTTAGCCATTTTCTGACCCGTCGTTTTGACCGTGTCGGTAATGACCGTATTCACACACAAACATTGGCTGCTATGTCTCCGGGAAGTGACAGTTATGAAGATTTGTTTGCTGCAATACGCAGGCTTAATTTGCCATACGAGGACAACCGTCAACAATATCTACGGATGGTATTTAATGTGCTTGCACGTAATGTGGATGACCATTCAAAAAACTTCAGCTTCTGTATGACTCCTGACGGTGTATGGCGTTTGTCTCCTGCTTATGATTTGACATACGGGGTAGATTTTACAGCTCCTGCATATATGAACAAACATTCTATGAGTATTAATGGTAAAACTGAAGGTTTAACCCGCGAGGATTTGGAAACTGTTGCTCAGCGGAATGACATTCAGGATTATAAGTCTTTAATTGATATGGTAAGCAATGCTGTAGGCAAATTCAAGGAGTTTGCTACTGAGTTGAGAATTGATGAACAACTAATCAATACTATTGAATCTGATTTTGTAAGAGTTTAGATAGAAATCAGCCATAAGCATTTAAATTAAAACCACGAAGATTATAAGTTTTCTTCGTGGTTTTTTGTAAATAGAGGTGGACAATTATCCCACCGACTTCTTAATTCCCATTTGATATCCGTCTCCAAACTTTTCTTTTAGAGCTTTCATATCATCACTCACTTTCAAATCAAGAATTTTGGCATAATGCTGTGTTGTATGCAGATTTTTATGTCCAAGCATCTTTGATACGCTTTCGATTGGAACGCCATTTGTGAGTGTGACCGTCGTGGCAAAAGTATGACGCGCAATGTGAAAAGTCAATTCTTTATGAATGCCGCAAAGGTCAGCTATTTCCTTTAAATAGGAATTCATCTTCTGATTGCTTAGAATAGGCAATAGACGTTCCTGGTTGACTGCCTGTGGGTGGTTGCGGTATTTGTCAAGAATAGCAGACGAAATAGGTAGTAATGGAATGTTGGAACGTGTATCTGTTTTGGTTCGGTTAATGAAAATCCAACGTTCACCATCTACCCCTAATGCAATATTTGTGCGTTTTAGCTTTTTTACATCAGCATAAGCTAAACCGGTAAAACAACTGAACAGGAAAATGTCTTTTACCTGATTGAGTCGATCTGTTGCAAATTCTTTATTGAACATGGTTTCAATTTCATCCTGAGATAAAAATGCCCGTTCCACTTCGACCATCCTACTCTTGTAATTTATAAACGGATTACGATCAAGCCAGCC
>CAIYOZ010000280.1 GCA_903927945.1 uncultured Bacteroidales bacterium
ATAGCTAAACTGACGTGAATTTTGGTCAAAATACTCAATATCATTGTCATAAGCCACTTTTAGCTCAGCATTCAATCCTTTCAACAACGAACCCATATCTTGTGCTATCGTTAAATCGGTTGAAACATTCCGGCTGTGGTATCTCGAAAAGCCATTAAATGTAGCTCCTGCGTATGGATTCCTGTTTTTATAAATTAAATTTCCGCCCCAATTATCGGAAGCTCTTTTTATTGGAAATGCCGCAGCAGGTATTGCGTACGAGTCGGTAAAAATGGAGCCGGGTGTTTTGACAGTCAGGTTATTTTCGTCCATCGATGCAAAAACATTTATTTTAACCACTGTAGAGTTCGTTACTTTCAGGTCGAGATTTGTTCTGGCATTAAGCCTGTTGTAAGATGGTTGAGTAGATTTTATGCTCGAATATGTTGGCAAATCATTTATCAACCCCATATCGTTATTATAGTGTAATGCCGAATAGTAGCGCATCCGCTCACTACCACCCTGAAAAACCAAACTCAATTCGTTGGTTGAACCCTCATTTCGCAACATTTCTTTTTGCCAATTTACATTGGGGTAATTGTATGGATCTGAGCCATCCCTGAATTTCTGAATTTCATTAGCGGTATATCGTTCTGCCAACCCATCATTACGCAGCGCCTCATTCAAAGCCACTGCGTAATTTCCTGCATTTGCCATTTGTACAGGACGAATTGGCACTGAAATTCCATGTTTGTAATTGGCTTGAATATTCATTTTTTCGAAAGTTCCACGTTTTGTAGTAACCAAAATTACACCGTTGGCAGCCCTCATTCCATACAATGCCAGAGCAGAAGCATCTTTTAGCACAGTAATTTTTTCAATTTCGTCATTTGCCAATGAAGCAAGTGGTCGCTGAACGCCATCAATATAGACGAGTGCACCTGTCATACCACGTATTTGAAGTGTGGCACCTGTTGTTGGCCCTCCGGCATTGCTCTGAGCTGTAAGTCCGGCCAATGTTCCAAACAAACTATTGGTTGCATTCAGGGAGTTGAACATCATGATTTTATCCGAACCAATTTCTGAAACTGAACTTGTCGAAGAAAGTTTAGAAGTTTGAACTCCAAAACCTTTTTCTTCCAAAGTATCGTCTGCAGGATTGATTACTACATTACAAATATTGTTTTCAACATACACTTTCTTTTGCAATCCACCTGCAATAAAAAAAGTAAGTATATCGCCCGTCGTTCCTTCAATTGAATATATCCCATTTTTATCTGTCAATGCAGATTTACTTAAACCGTTAGTGCTTGAAACTTGAACCAATGGAATCGGAATTCCATGCTCGTCAACCACTTTGCCGTTAATTCTATCAGCAAAAACGTTGAATAGTCCAAAGTATAACAGGCTTATTATAAATATGATTCTTGCGCTTTTCATTTTATTATTCTTAAGTTTAATAATAATTTATTCCCAACCGGGATTTTGAATTAAACCATATTTTTTATTTATTTCAATTGATGGTAGCGGACTCAAATACCATTTAGGCGAAAAGTTTTCTCTCCAATAACGATCCGGCGATAATTCCCGATGTTCAATCTTGATATTTTTTCCGTTATCTGTTTCCGAAACCCAAACTGAACCGTGCAGTCTTTTTTTGAATACTTCTTCCTTTTTCCATCTTATAATGTCAAACCAACGGTTGTCTTCAAGGAAAAACTCAGTTGCTCTTTCTTTTAAAATGAATTCTCTGAACGATTCTTTTGTCCACGCACGTGTTGACAAATTCTCATTAATTCCGGCTCTTTCGCGAACGGCACTTACAAAAGCGTATGCTTGGTCTCTTTTGTCAAGTTCATTTAATATTTCGGCATAACTCAAATAAATCTCCGGTAATCTGAGGTATGGAAATTGAGTTACTTCTGAGAAACCATTTCCCACCGAGCGTTCCCTTATGTATTTACGTAACACATAGCAATCGGGTAAAAAACTGGTTGGATAGGCTTGCCTAAACCATCCACGGGCGTTGGCACTGGTTCGTCCAATCCATGTTTCTATTGGTTTGGCATTGAGCGAAGCCATCATATCACCTTCCACCACAGCCGATTCGTACAAACGTGCATCACGGGTAGGTTTTCCGGAAGCATCAAAAAACGGGTGTAAGGAGTCAGTCGGATTCGACCAACTAAATGGAGTTCCATCTACTTTATCAAACATATCCACCAATTCCTTCGTCAATCGATAATCACGATACTGTGTTGCACCCGAATTGAGATAAGGTGATCCCCAAAGCGATCCGGATTTGTACATTCTCCGGGTCGAAATCAATGTTTCACCCGTGCCACGGCCATTGTAACCTTTGATAAAGTCGGCGCGTGGATCGCCGGTATTTACAATGCCGTAGCTTCCGGCATTATTGTTTAATTCAGCAAAGAAATCAACACAAGCCTGTTCCGCTCTTGTCCACCACACATCACTTTTCCCTCCAAACCAGGTAATTTTATCGGTAGATGCAACTCCTTCTAAATATGGTTGCTCTGCATTGAACAATGGACTTGCAGCAAATAATAACAGTCTGACTTTTAGACCTAAAGCAGCCGCTTTTGTAAACCTGCCTTCGTCGGTAGCCAGTGTAGCAGCATCTAGTGCCCACGGAAGATCAGCAGCAGCTTCATCAATTAGTTTTACTATATTATTTACAGTCTGTTCGGCTGTAATGCGTGGAAAGTTCAAATCTTCGTTTGCATAAATGGCATGATCCAACCATGGCAAACCACCAAAATGACGAAACATTTCGGTATAATGAACAGCAATAATCATTTTTGCCTCTGCAGTTCGAATCATTTTTTGTTCGGGGGTCATATCGGGCACACGGTTTACATTCTCAATAAAAATATATGCCGAACGGATTCCTGCCCAACCTCCTTCGTTTATAAATGAATACTTGGTATCAATACTAGTGTTTTCGAGTGCAGCATTTACACCGCCGGTATAATACGGAGTTGCTTCTTTTGCCCCCAATAAATCAGTTAAACAGTCGAGCATCGAAGGTCCTATTTTGGCAGTGTAGCCACTTGCTGTAACCACTATTCCATAAGGTAATGTTGTGTATGCATCAACCAAAACACGTTCAGCGTATAGTTTACTTGAGAAAATATAATCCAGATTGACTTCGATGGCTTCGGGTTGTTGTAATGACGCATCTCCAAAAACAAAGTCATTGCAAGAGCTGAAGGTAAATATGCTTACCAAAGAAACGAATACAAATCGAATAATAAATCGTATGATTTTCATAATTATTAAATTTATTTCAACTAAAAATTAATATTAACCCCTGCATTTATTACTTTTAACAGTGGGTAATCTCCATAATCATCGGTTCGTTCTTCCGGATCAATAATTTTCAATTTATCGAAAGTCAACAAATTATATCCATTTGCAAATAGCCTGAGTTTTTGTATACCTATTTTTTTTAGAAATGATTCACTGAAAGTATAGGCTATTTCAATATTTTTGAGTCGTATATAAGAGGCATCTTTCACCCATAAATCGGAAGCTGCATAGTTATTTTTAGTTGCCGAATAACTCAATCGGGGATATATTGCCTGATCGGCTGTTTCGGGAGTCCAGCGACCATCTAACTGAAATTGATAAAGCCCCCGAATGGCAGGAACTCCATCGAAGGGTTTTTGATAAGCTGTTCCTAACATCCTATCAACTTGAGTAGCTCCACTCCATAACATGCTTAATTCAAATCCTTTGTATTCCCCACCCAATTTTAGCCCAAAAACACTTCTGGGATTATTCCCAATTCCTATTACTGTCTCATCAAACTGGTCAATTTTACCATCATGATTTAAATCATAATATACCGCATCGCCGGGTTTGGGAATGGGTGTATCGGTTGATATTGCCACAGGTGTACCATCTGGATATTTCATACCTTCTTTGTAGAATCCATAGAATTTACGACCAAATCTTGTTCCGACGGGTGTTCCGGTTCTTTTCATATAAGCATAATCCGGCTCTACCTCATCCATGTAAACTATATTATTCTTGGCATACGAATAATTAAACATAAGCCAATAACGTACATCACCAACATTATCGTTCCATTTTATAGATGTTTCATAACCACCGTTCTCAACTATTCCTAAATTCATTGCTGGTAATGATGCCTGAACAATTCCGGGAACTGTGCTCCGTTGTATCAATATTCCTTCTCTTCTTTCCTTAAAAAAATCAATACTTACAATC
>CAIYOZ010000281.1 GCA_903927945.1 uncultured Bacteroidales bacterium
CCAAAACTTCAGTCTGTTTGGTAATCTGTTTATATTTCAGAGGAGTTAAGGAATCCTGTTTGTTTTTTGCCTGAATGACACACAACGACTGATTGTTGAATTCCATCGTATAAAAAGAAAACCTCAAAAACATATCAGTATTAATCCCTCGTAGCATATCACGTTGTATGGGGATTAATTCTGTCTGAATGCCTAAAATTGAAATTATATTACTCATAATCAAACAATATCACTATAATTTGCACCATTATCACTTACATTGATAATGGTGCAAAAATAAGGATAATAATTGGATTTGCAAACTCCTAGTACAAATAATTTGAGATAGGGCTGAAATACGACTATATGTTGGATTAAAAGCAACATCTTCTATCTAGCACACAACTATCTGAACTATTATTTCTTCACCAAATGGCTTAACTCCGGATTATTTCTGATTCGTTCCATTTCGTCCACAATAATCTGGGCAACTTCTTGTTTGATTCGATTATAGTTTTTATCAATTTCTTGTTTCATGTTGTCGTTACCATCGCTGTCAATAAAGGAAACTATTTCAGGAATCATTTTATAAGTTTTTGTTTCGGCGGCTACTTTGGCATTATCCACTACAATTTCCGCATGAAAAATCTTTTGCTCAATGCGTTCCTCAAAATTATCAGAGACAGCACCCACAAAAACACCTTGTGTCAGATTACTTATTTTTGAAGCAGGAATAAGACTGTCCATTTGAGTGCTTAGTGAAGTGGATTTGTCCTGACGATTGATAGTCATGGATTGGCGCAATTGTAGCACTTTACCAAAACGATCAGATAGGTTCTTGGCTGTTTCGCCCACTACTTGTCCGCTAAAGATATTCCCAACCGTATTTTGAATGACTTTCGCTTCTTTGTCGCCATAATCCCGATTCAATTGGCTATAATCCTGAAATCCCAAGCACACAGCCACTTTATTGCTACGGGCGGTGGCAATCAGGTTATCCAACCCACGAAAATAAATGGTTGGTAGCTCATCAATGATAACGGAGCTTTTGAGTTGCCCTTTCTTGTTGATAAGCTTTACAATGCGGCTATTGTATAATCCAAGTGCTGCCGAATAAATACTTTGTCGGTCGGGATTATTTCCCACGCAAAGGATTTTTGGTGCTTCAGGATTATTGATATCCAAGGTAAAATCATCTCCGGTCATTACCCAATAGAGTTGAGGAGAAATCATACGAGATAGTGGAATTTTGGCAGATGCAATTTGCCCCTGTAGCTGGTCTTGTGCTCCTCCCTCCCACGCGTCCATAAACGGTGATAAGTAATTTTCAAGGTCGGTATACGAAGTCAAAATAGTAAATGTATCGGAATACTTCTTATTCAAAAATTCAATAGCATGGGGAAAGGTGCAATATTTTCCGTCCTTATAAATCTTCAAATACCAAATTATGGCTGCCAACAGAATAATCGGCGATTCAACAAAAAAGTCACCTTGCTTTTGTATCCAACTGCGGTTGAGGTTGAGCATAATGGTATAAGCACTTTCGTAAGCATCGCTAATGTCCGTCATAAATGTCGGATTAATGGGGTTGCAACGATGACTTTTTCTGGGATTATCAAAGTTTATGACGTAGAACTTTGGAGCTACTTTGTATTTATCACGATGTTTGAGCAAATGATTGTAAGCAATCGTTGACAAATCATCGAACTTAAAATCATAGATATACATGGCAAATCCTTTTTCTATCTGCTGCTTGATAAAATTGTTGACCACCGCATACGACTTACCACTACCGGGTGTTC
>CAIYOZ010000282.1 GCA_903927945.1 uncultured Bacteroidales bacterium
CACTCTTTCCCTACACGACGCTCTTCCGATCTAAACAGGGCAACAAACAGGATATTCACCGCAAAGATTATCAGAAAGAATGTCAATGATATATTTCTAATGAATAATGGGATGGCAATTGAAAAAACGGAAGTAGCCAGAACCCAGATAAAGATTATTTTTTTGAGGCTTTCACTGCTGATGCTCTGATTGATGGTTGGGAAGCCGGCTTGCTCATACTCTTTACCATATTTCAGCATCAATAACCAGAAATGGGGTATCTGCCAGATAAAAAGGAAAAATGCAATAAAGACGATGGTTGAGGAGAAAAGGAAACCTCCGGCTGCAGTCCATCCGATTAACACCGGCACGGCACCAACCAGCGAACCCGGGACAACTGCATAGGGTGTAATTCTCTTCAGATTCGTATAAAGAAGATTGTACCATCCGATATTGAACAACCCCAACAAGGCTGGAACTAGCCCAAACGATATATATAATACCAAAATCCCGCTTACTATGAATGAGATTGACATTATAAGACCATTTAACGGAGTCATTTCACCTGAGGCAATTGGTCGTTGCATAGTCCGCTTCATTTTAGAATCGTACTTCCATTCCTGAACTTCGTTCATCGTGCTGGAGCCACCGGCAAGGATAAATACTCCAAAGGCCATTTGAATAATATGAACGTCGAAAATGCCGGTATAAACAATATACCCTGTAATAGCAGTGAAGGTAACCGCTAATGAGACCTTGTATTTCAATAAGGTTAAAAGAGAATTTAAAAATCCCGGCTTCATTTTAGAGTTTTAAGATACTCAACAACCGTTTGAATATCTTTATCCGTAATCATTCCTTTATAAGACTGCATGATATTTGGTGAAAATCCTTTCACAATATCTTTGTTTGGTTCCAGGATTGAAGTGGTGATATACGAATTATCGGCAATTACCTTATGGTCCGTTCCATTCGTTGTAATCTCAACATTAGAACCATATAATCCCAAAAAGGTTGGTCCCACTGATTTACTCCCATCAAGTGAATGGCAGGCAACACAACCATTCTTGTCCAACACCTGATAACCCAAATTTTTACCGGCTGTTTTGAACTTCTGAGCAGTTAACCATTTGTCAAATTCATCTTGCGGTACAATACGTATTACTGCCGTCATATACGAATGGCTCACTCCACAATACGCAGAGCAAATCAAATCGAAATCGCCCAGTTCACCCGGAATAAACCAACAATAATTATTTTTCCCAGGTACACAATCTTCTTTGATTCTAAATGCTGGGACAAAGAAACCGTGTATGACATCTTTTGAAAGCAAATCAACTCTAACCGATTTATCTATGGGCAATACCAGAGTGTCGGAGGTTTTATTGCCCGGATACTCAAATGACCATTTCCACATTCTTCCGATTGCTTTGACATGCATCGCATCTTTTGGATCCTGACGCATTGGTAAAAAGCCCTCCCAACCAATATAAAACATAAAAATTACAAGTAATGTTGGCAACGTTATCCAGGTAGCTTCCAACATAACATTATCTTTAACCTGAGTGGCTTTCGGATTTCTTTTTCGATTAAATTTTACAACAAATAAAATCATTATTATAGTGAATGAAACCAGAATAAACACGGCAAACCCTCCTATTATAAAGGTTGACATATCCGATCCGTGAACAAAATTAGATGCGTTACTGAACATAGTTACAAGTTATGTGATAAATGACAGGGAAAATAATAAATAAACTAATTATCGAAATGCATAATCAATAAAGGTAATCAATATGATTACAGCATAAAGCACAAAAATCATGGCCACCAATATTCGAAGCAATGTGCTTTCATACTTGAGATGCATGAAATATGTCAACACAAAAAAGCCTTTCACGCTTGCAATTAACAATGCAACGGTTACACTGAATGCTGCCAAATGATATGTCGTAACGCTTATGGTCAAAAAAGTAAAAAACATAAGCACCAGCAAAACCCTTGCTAATACTTTGTATTCGGTTGTATGTGTTGTATTGTTTGCCATTTTTATATATTTTACGATTCATTCTTCTTTCCTTACCTCTTACCTCTGAATTCAATCAGGTAATCAGATACAATAACGGAAACAAAAATATCCAGATTAAATCCACAAGATGCCAGTAGAGTGCCCCGTTTTCAAGCTGAACATATTTCTTTGAATGTATTCCTCCGTTTCTGACCCTGAAAAAACAAACACTAAGCAGCACCATTCCTACAATGATATGAAGCGCATGTAACCCTGTCATAAAAAAGTAAAGGCTGAAATAGAGCAAATGTCCTCTATCCAAGTGTGGCATTAAAGGCGATCCAGGATATAAACCATGTTCGAACTTTGCACTCCATTCAATGTATTTATTGAAAAGAAAGACTGTGGCCATTAACAAGGTGATTGCTATCAGTTGCATGGCTAATTTCTTGTTATTCTTTTGCATGGCTGTCAGCGCCATAGCTATAGTCATACTACTGAATAGCAACGCGATGGTGTTTATAGCCCCTATTGTCACACTCAATTCCAGACTTCCTTCATGGAAGTTCGCCGGATATTTTGCCCTGAAAACTGAATAAACCAGAAACAAACCTCCAAACAACAACAGTTCTGTGAAAATAAATAGCCACATTCCAAGTTTAGCCGCTTCATCATCTCTGTGCACTTCAATATGTTTTACATTTTCGCTCATCTTATTCCATTTACAATTTATTCATTTTACTACCCTACTATTCAGTACCGACTTTAAACTAAAAACTATTTATAATCATAGGGATTTTTCTTGATAACGGGTGCTTCATCAAAATTCTCCAGGGAAGGAGGTGACGGAATTTGCCATTCAAGAGTAGAACCTTGCCATGGATTAGCAGGAGCAATTTCGCCATGCCTGGCACCTTGAACTAAATTGATGACCATGAGTATCAATCCTGCAATTAATATAAATCCACCAATTGTTGAGATCACTTGTCCCGTCTGGAATTGAGGTAAATAATCGTAATACCGTCGAGGAACACCTTCAAAGCCCAAAATAAATTGAGGAAAATATAACAAATTAAATCCAACAAAATTAATCCCCCAGGCTATGGTAGCACGTTTCATATTATACATTCTGCCGTACATCTTGGGCAACCAATAATGAATGGCACCGAAAAAAGCAAAACCCATTCCTCCGAAAATAATATAATGAAAATGTGCCACTACAAATGCTGTATCATGTACCTGCACATTGGTTGCAACAGAACCTAATAAAAGGCCGGTTGTTCCCCCTATTGTAAACAGAAAAATAAATGCCAGGGCATATAGAAAAGGTGGTTTCAAATCAATGGAACCTTTATACATCGTGGCAAGCCAGTTAAATACTTTTATGGCACTTGGGACTGCCACCAGGAAAGTAAGTAATGAAAAGAACCAACGAGCCTGGTCGCTCATTCCCGAAGTAAACATATGGTGACCCCATACCAGGAATCCAACACCTGCGATGGCAATACTGGAGAATGCAATGGCTTTATATCCGTATATCTTCTTTTGGCAAAAGGTAGGTATAATCTCGGAAATAACACCCAATGCCGGAAGAATCATAATATATACTGCCGGATGGGAATAAATCCAGAATAAATGTTGGAATAATACCGGGTCACCACCCAGAGCAGGGTTAAAGAATCCAATTCCAAATAGACGTTCGGCAATAAGCATCAAAAGGGTAATACCAATTATCGGGGTTGCCAGCAGTTGAGTCCAGGCGGTTGCGTAAATGGCCCACGAAAATAAAGGCATATTGAAGAATTTCATCCCCGGCGCGCGCATCTGGTGGATGGTTACAATAAAATTCAATCCGGTAAGTATGGACGAAAAACCAAGCACGAAGGCTGCAAAGGTTGCCATGATCACATTTGTACCGGTGGTGGTACTGTACGGGGCATAAAACGACCAACCCGTATCAGGGGGACCTTTTTTCAAAAATTGGGTAGAGATAGCCAATATACAACCAGTGATGTAAATCCAAAACGACAACCTGTTTAATTTCGGGAAGGCTACATCTTTTGCTCCAATCAGTATCGGTAAAAAGAAATTCCCAAAGATAACCGACAATCCCGGAATGACAACCATGAATATCATAATAATACCATGGACGGTAAATAATCCATTATACGTTTGAGCCTTCATGATGGTTTCACCCGGAGCAATTAACTCTACGCGCATTAACAGCCCCATAATGGCACCCACAAAAAATAAAACCATGATGGCATATAAATACATCAATCCAATCCTTTTGTGATCCAATGTGAAAATCCAGGAAAATATACCCTTATATTCCCCCTGACGATCCAGGTAACTCACATATTCTATTTTTTTCGTTTCAGTCATATATTTTTTTAGTCGGTTATTTATCACATCTCCTACAAGTATTAATTATCAAAGGAGATTAATTTTTTGATTGCTATTTTGAACGCGGATAAAACAGATGTATACAACACGGATTATCACTGATAGAATCTCTCTTATCCGTGTTTGTCCGCGTTTGTAATCCAGTTTATCCGCGTGCTCTTTTTTATTTAGCAACTGATCTCAGGTATTCCAGCACCGAACGACACTGCGTTTCAGTGAAATTTGGATCGGGCATCGGTACATTCTTGTATTGAGCGAGTAAGCCCTTATAAACCGGGTCAATCTTCTGCATTTTTGCAGTATTATACATGACGTTCATAATATATTCCGGTTTTCTTTCCTTCGTAACATTCCTTAATGCAGGTCCAACCTTTTTTTGATCCAGGTCGTGGCATGCAATACACTTCGAAGTGAATAAACCCTTGCCAACCTTCACCAGTTGAGGATTAACAGGTCCTAATTCCACTTTGGTTATCATTTCCTTTGGGGGTTGCATTGCAACAACATTCAAACTAATGAGTAAAAAACCAATTAGTGAGAATAATCCTAATAATTTACTTTTCATAATTATTTATTTTAATTAATTGATTAAAAACTTAGCCATGCCAATAGATATATAGTGTTGTTGTTGGCAGCATTTCTACCCGCTCCATCATAATTTGAACTGCTTCCATCAAATTTTTGATACGCCACATATTGAGCGGCAAACTTAGTATTATACCAGGGCAAATACTCTATTTGAAAAATAAAACCACTGCTGTTGGGTTTATTGGTGCCATTTGGAAAATTAGCAACATCAGCACTGCCCGTATTATTAAAATAACCAAGAGTGGCACCACAACCGTTTTTTAAGAATACATTTGCATCAGCTTTAAAAGCCTGGAAGTTATATTTAGTGGAAGCCGTCAGGTCGGTTACGTCACCCCGGGTTTCATTTTCAAAAGTGTAAGAGGAATGAAAGGAAAAAGTTCCTAAGGTCATTGGTCGTTCATATTGTACGTCAACACCGATGTCCACAAATTTATCCAATGCTCCTGAAATACCCGAAAGATATTGATTCGAAGCAATTCCATAGGTACCTAATTCCACGTAATTCTTTTCCCATTCGTGTTGTAAAGCTAATCGCCAATAAGGGATAAAGTCTTTAACGACATTTGCATTAGTGGTATCCGGAGGATTATCTGCCCCTATTTGGGCAGAACGATAGGTTGAAAATTCAGCAAAAATCAAATTATTCAACAGTCCGTAGGCTCCTATGCCTATGACCTGACCACCCAAACTTTCAATCAAAGGTCGTTTTGCCGGGAAGGGAGCGGTAGAGGCACTTGCATATGGAAATCTCCAGGCCGGAGATGTATTCCAAAGGTCTTGTGATGTAGGATTATTATTTAACGTCAATCCATAAAGTAAGCTGTTCGACCCAAAATTGATCGTATTTGAATACCGGATATCCGCATTATCCATACCAAAACTTCCATCAGCATAAGTCATTTGAATAAACGACCCGATATGTGGGGTAATTTGACCGGCAAAGAACAAACTTAATTGTTGAGGAAATTGGCCTGAGTTATTTTGTTGACCAACCACATCTTTTGCAATGCTTGTAAAAGAAGACTGAACCATCACTGACAACGGCAAATTATTTAATAAATTCAATCTGGTCCGGGGTTTAAGAGTATCCCCCTGATCATTGATGGTACTTGCTGCAGTCAAGGTATACCCGTTCATTTTAAACTGACGTCCAAAGGAATTCAGTTCGGGGAATGATGAGTGGCAGGCGGTACACGACATAAGAGTCTGGCGTGCATAGCTTGGCAGAGATTTAACGGTACTAAATGGCGCCAAAACAACAATCAAAATAATCATCCACTTTGTGAAATCATTCATAATCCGGTGGATTTTCAAAAAAGCAACTATGTGTGAGCCACTTTTTAACCAATTCAGTTTCTTTTCCATAATAAATAAATTTAAAATGTTAATACTGTTTTAGTTCTTTCTTCCTAGGTTTAATGAGATATACAACTACAAAAACAAGTATAAAGAAAACTACCAGCAACCCGGTAATTTTCAAAACATCCATGGTATAGCGTTGTCCCTGCGGATCATAGCTGAAGCATAGCAATAACACTTTTTGAATGGTCGGACGGGGCTGCTCTTTATTGGCTTCATAAAGGGCCATTTTAAAATCAATAGGCAAATACGTGATGCCATACAAATAACGGGTAATCTTTCCCAGGGGACTAACGGCAATGATGGCTGAAGGGTGAACGAAATCCAATCCTACGGCTTTTGTCTTGAATCCGGCAGCATCGGTTATTTTATAAATAGTGGCACTATCGGTGGTCAGAAAAATCCATCCATCACTTTTACCTTTCGCATAGCGTTCGGTGAAACGTTTCTTTTTATCCTTCGCTTTTTCAGGAGTATCCCGGTAATTGAAACTGATGGTGATCACCTGATAGTCTTTCCCCAAAACCAGGTTCGTTTTCCTGATCACATCCCCAACTCCTTCCAACAATGGACTGCAAAGGCCCGGACAATCAAAATAGACAAAAGATAGAATAGTAGGTTTGTTAATAAGCTGCCTCAACGTGACAGGTTCAAACTTATCATTGATAAATTTCAAATCCAATGGAAGTGTCCTGCCCAGATGTTCGTAAATGCCAACTTCTGCAGAGGGTGCAGTTTGTGATTTTGTAGTGACGGCTACACTAAAAATGACTATAAAAGTCAGCATGAGGTTCTTTTTCATAATCGGATTCATTTACGCTTTTCACTTTTTAGTACTCAATTCTTTTAGTGCATCATAGTATAAGGCAATCATAATGGCACCTCCCATTAATCCGGTGTCTTTCAGCAATTCAATCAACGCTGTCTGCACTTTATTGGGGTCGGTATCATACAATCCCGGAATATGAATGGTGACAATAAACAGGAATAGCAACCCTGCCAGGCTGAAACTTACCAGTTTAATATTGTAATTGATGATAATGCAAATGCAGGCAATGATCAGCAAAGCTCCTGTCAGGAGGATGGTATAGGCTCCACCTGGAATAAAGCTTGACATCATCCCTAAGAAAGTATTCGTCATCAGGAAATGATTTAACCCCATGATTCCAAAAGGCAATGCAAAAAGAATTCGTCCTAATACTGCTAAATTTTTCATATAATCTGATTTTAGAGGGTACCTATTTTTCTTATTTTCCACAAGCTGAATCCGATATACAACAAAAAGAGCCCAAGAAACAGGATGCCCGAAGTAAAAACAACCACTAGCCATATCGGCGATTTAGATACCACATTCCAGATAGCCCGTTGTTCTGTCAACCCCGGTTTGTCGGTGGGTACGCCTATTTTCATCCGGGTTTGATAAGTTACTTCTCCATAATTATCATCCGTCACCCTGGCAATCACTTCAACATTCCCGGCTTTATCCCCCGGCAAGTCAGTGGGAAACTTAAAATATGCGATTCCATCCTTATCGGTTATCATGCCATTATCAAATTGTAATCTACCAAAATACCGCTTTGCATAGATATCCACAGAATCATTTTTCAATACGACCATTCCTGTTTTTTCGGTTGCTTTTACAGCTACCCGAACCAGGTGGTTTACGGCATTATACGTGATATCGAATTTAACCAGCTTGGCTTTTTGGGGGTTAAAAGTTGATAATACCTGAACATATTGCCTATTGAAACTTCTGATATACGAAATCAGTTTCCAACGTTCCTGCTCCGGGAATACATCTTTAAACGAGGGCATGACTCCCCTGCCGGTAGTGATAATATAAAACAGGTCGCCATCTGTGCGTTGCTGGGTAACTTTACCGGCCAGATCAGGAGGAATGGGATTCAATGCCTTCATGCTGTTTCCTTTTCCTGGGTTCCCATGACACGACATGCAATTCTTGGTATACGTATCTTCACCTTCTTTAGATGTAGAAGATGTAAAGGGAATATAACTGGTCTTGGCTTTCAGTTCTGCCGGGATAGTCCATGCCTGAGCAAATGCTTGCAGGCTGAATAATGAAACCAGGATAATAGTTGATATTTTAATCCCAATATTCTTTTTAAACATAAGCTATTAGATTAATATATTTTTTTTATTTTTAACGCTGACGATGTCAGGTCTTTGTTTTTTTCCTTTAACGCTGACATGTCTTCGACGATGTCAGGTTCGATGTTACCTTCCGACTACTACCTATTGCCTACTTCCGACTACCTATTACCTACTCTTTACATCCCCTTCAGGGGCTTGTGGTTCCTTCTACTACCGACTACCGGCTCTTTACATCCCCTTTAGGGGCTTGGGGTTCTCTATTTCTTCCTCCAACGTCTCATGTATTGAAACTATCGGAATCACCTTCGACAGTATGGTGATAATCATCAATACCAGTATAAAAGGTGCCACGGTGATCAGTATTTCAGTCAGAGTAGGAGTATATATTTTAAAATTCATAGGGACATTCTGGATCGGCAGGTATGGATGTTCCTGAGGTGGTACCACGATGATATACCGTTTAAACCATCCTCCCACCAGCACGAAGATACCGATGATCATCATAGGGAAAGGTTTTCTCATCCCTTTAAACAACAGCAAAATAGTGGGAAGTACAAGCCCCAGTATTTGTGTCGACCAGAACAGGAATGCATGCACCCCTGAAAATAATTCATGGATACCAATGGCTTCGAATTTCTTCATTTTATAATAAGGCACCATGTATTCATTCAGGTTGAAGTAAATATACACGACGGATACCAGCACCAACAGTTTACCCATGTTGTCGAAATGCGAGTCGGTAATGTAATCCTGCAACTTGTAATTATACCGGTAGAAGTACATGGCGATGATCACCGCTGCACTACCGCAGACAAAGGCTCCTGAAACGAAGTAAGGTCCAAAGACGGTTGAATCCCATCCCGCCCTCGATGTATTGGCAAATAACCAGGAAGTGACGGTGTGAATGGCAAGGGCTATGGGAATAATAAATATGGCCAACGCTCGGGTAGCCTGGCTGATAATCTTTTGTTGTTCGGGAGACCCATTCCAGTTGAGGGATAAGATTTTGTAGATATCCCGTTGTATTTTGGGTGCCTTCTCCAGTTTGTCCGCACATATCTTCAAATCGGGGATCAGGGGCAGGTATAGCAGCAAAGCACTAATGATCACATAGGTCGATACCACGGTGATATCCCACACGATGGGTGACTGGATACGTCCGTGAATGATCACATACAACAGGCGGTCGGGACGTCCCATGTCCGATACAATCACCAGTCCTGCCACCATGGCAAAGGCCAGGGCAATGATTTCCGCAATCCTGGCCAGGGGTGCAGCCCATTTCACACCGCTCAGCCCAAGCACCGCACTGATAAGCATTCCGATCAGGCTGGTAGCTACAAAAAACACAAAGTTGGAAATATACATACCCCACGATACATAGTCACGGATTCCTGCTACTCCCAACCCGTTTTTCAACTGCAGGGTGTAGGCATACAGGCAGATAACCAGGGCAACTATCAACACAGTCATCCACAGTTTGAATGCATTGTTGATCCTTATAGGACGGAGCAGGTCGGAAGTTATTTTATCAATTCTTGTTGGATCTAACATAGGAACTAATTTAAAGTTTACCCCATCCCCTAAAGGGGAGATAAGTTAGTTTGGTATTGTGTCTATCTCTGTATCAATAAGTTTATATAAAACAGGTCAAATAATGTCTTTAATCCCCTTTAGGGGTTTGGGGTCACTATTCTAATTCTTTATCAAGCAAAGCTTTATCTTTCTCCTGGAAAGGATAGGTCTTTCCTTTTGGAGGCAAGTAATAAATCCGGGGTTTGGTGCCCAGTTCGGGCATCAACTGGTAACCACCGTTATCAGCCAACAACTTTTTGAACCGGACTGTCACTTTAGTAGTCCCGTTGGTAACGGCATCTTCATTCTCATCCCCAAAGTAAAATACCCCGTTCGGACAGGCCGATACACAATAAGGCAACTTCCCATCGCGTAACCGATCGGCACTGAATAAACATTTGGTAATAGTACCTTTTCGCTGTGGTACGTTTAGTTCCACATTGTAAGTCTTGTCTTTATCTTCGTCGTCGTGCAGGGGTTTTGTCCAGTTCAGAGTCCTTGCACTATACGGACAGGCGGCAATGCAGAAGCGGCATCCGATGCATCGTTCGTTATCGATCAGCACAATTCCATCGGGACGTTTATAGGTAGCATCTACAGGACATACCGCTACACAAGGCGGATTATCACAATGTTGGCATTGTTTTGGCAGGTAATAAGGAGGTGTATTTATCGACTCCTGCATTTTCAGGGTATTGATATGCGATTGCTCCGGGCGCAAATGATGGGAAGACTGACAAGCCGCCATACATCGTTGGGCATTCTTGCATTTCGAAAGGTCCAGCACCATCACCCAACGTTTGCCAGGGATGCCTTCTCTCCCTTCCTTCTGCAGGTAGGTCAGTATTTCTTTCTTGGATTTGACGACCTTAGTCACCCCGTTTTTATCAATTTCGATAAGCTCATTTTCTGCCGTGAGGACTTTAATCCGGTCAACCTGTTTTTTTCGTTTGTCGTAGTTGACACCGGCAAAAATGGCAGAGCCACCTATCAATGCGCCAACGCCTACATAACCAAGTTCTTGCAGGAATTCTCTTCGGGTTTTCTTTTTGGGCTTTTCTTCTTGTTCACTCATTTTTCCGAAATTAAACGTTTTAATAAGAAATAGGTTGATTCAAAAATGAAAAGGTGTTCTTGTAGGACGAATTCTTTGCCAATTCAGTCCCTGTATGGATCAAAGAACATGTGTAGAGTTGTTGGAATAAGTTGCAAATATAGAATAAAGATTTTATTATGCAAATAGAAATCGACATTAAAATCAATATAAATTAAATTTAAACCAATTTAAGTAAGAAATGTTCAGTTCCTCATGTCGACTACGCATTTCAGGTCATTTTTATTGCTCCACCTACCTGATACTCTTCCTTAAGATTATTGGTGCATCCTGAATGTATACGTAGTTAGTCCTGAGTATGCACTATTTTTAATTGATGTTAAACAGGCTACAATTACATGTAAATTTAGTATTCAATTTCTTCCTCAGACTTACTTCAATCTACTTATTGCCTGATTTATGCCTTTGACATTAAACCGGCTTGTTTCAAAATGAAAACAATATCTCTTAAAAACAACAATGAAACCTACATAATATCTATCTATATAAATACGTATTAGTAGGTATTATATACGTATTAAGTAGGTATTATATAGGTATTATCTCAAGACAGTTTAATGTCAAAGGCATAAACAATAATTCAATAATAGAAAATAAACTAATACGGAAATCAGTATGTAATATTAGAAAGTAGCCTGGCACTTAACGAATGACGACAAAGATTTACAGACACTAAATAATAGAATTATTATAGAATAAACTCCTACGACCGCCAAATGCCAAATTGACTAAATGAATGGTGGGATTCCTTTACAATATTTCACCTTACAGAAATCAAAATTCGTCCATCAACTATAAAAAGAATTGGAATATTCACGCTCAATACAATATAAAGCCCTCATTGTGGGTTAAACAGTATAGGAATATGTAAAAAAGCATCATTATTTGCAAACTATCTAAAACTTTTATTTCGAAACATGTGTTTAACAGTATAAATGAATTATGGGACTATTCGATGTATTATTTGGCACTACTAAAAAGAGTGATCAGGCAAGTGAAATTTCAGCCAAACCGGACGAGCAGATTGTGCCCGAGATTAAAGAACCCAACGGGGCGAATAATGGCGTGCCACTGACAAGGGAAGCTGAACTGACAGTATCCATGCCGTTGGATGAAATCTACAAGTACCTGCGGGTTGACTTTGAGAGCCGGGGGTATGATGATGCCATGAGCAATCCCGATACCTCCTACCGGGATATGAACAAACAACTCATTGTCAGCAACCTGAAGGTATTGTTCAAACAGATCAAGCAAATTTATATCGACAACCTGAAAACCACTGATTTTCACATTAAATCGCGTGAACAGGCCGGGCTAATTGACATCGTGGAGTTGCTGAAAAACAGGAAAGAAACCCTGGACAACCATCTGAACGAAATCAATAAGATGGAGACTGACCTGGACGGCAAAGAGGATTATATGGTGGGCATGCTGCTGTCCTATGAACGTGGATTTCTGAGGGGATTGGCCGCCCTGTCGCTCGAAACTCTTAAACTGAAGAACTAATGAACTGGTGGCAAAAATTTGGGTGTTTCCTCATAGGCTGGAACCCCGGAATCCTTATGAATTGCAGCGAAGCCAGTCATAAAGCATTGAAAAAATATACCGCTTCCATTTTGATTCTGGTATTTATCTGGGGTGCTACGGGCTATTGCTTTGCCGAGCGTTACCTGACTATTTCCACTTGGTGGGGATGTGCCCTGATGGCATTGTCGTTTATTATCATCGTAATCCAGATAGAACGGCAGGTGATCCTGACAGTGGGTAAAAACAGGCTGCTGACGATTTTCAGGGTGATCCTGGCTATATTTATGGCACTGATCGGATCGGCTATTCTCGATCAGATTATCTTTAAAAATGACGTAGCTAAGGTACTCGTGGAATTGCGTACCGACCAGGCGAAAGTCATTGCGGGCAAACGGCAACTCACCATACAGGCTGAGATTGACAAACTTACCGGAACCATGGATTCGCTTCAGAATATCAATACCCGGCTAAACGACGAGGTGGCCAAACATCCCACTATAGCGGTGACCAATGTGACTACGGAAAAAATTCCAACTGTCATGCCCGATGGAACGCACAAGACAGAAACCCGGAGCACAGTACAGCGGCAGAATGTGGCAAGTCCAAGGCTCGAACAAATCAGGACCAATACCGTCACCATTAATACATGTAGCAATCGGTTAGAGAAACTCTACAACCAAAAGATTAATGTGGAGGAGACCGTGCGTAAGGAGCTCGAGGAAAACTCTGGATTCCTGGAAGAGCTCAAGGCGATGATCATCATCATCAAAAGCGACCTGGTGGCAGGTGCGTTTTACTTTATCCTTTTTGCCTTTATCTTCTCACTCGAACTCTTGGTGGTCATGAGCAAGGTGGGCGACAACAAATGCGACTACGACCTGGTAATAGAACATCAACTCTATGTAAAAAAACATTCGTTGGATGAGATGGTGAAGAAATAGACCTAACCCCCTCTCCTGTTGGAGAGGGGGGATAAGAGAAGCCCTGCATTTGTAGGGCTTTATTTTTGTATCCTTATTTTCAAGAACGCGATATGGAAATCGCGTGTCCCGAAATATGTTTCTCTTAAAACTCTTCAAACTCTTCAAACCTTTCAAACTCTTCAAACTCCTGAACAATAAAACAAGAAAAGTGTTTTGATATGTGCATTGAATTAATTGAAAGAGAGAAAATCAGTTTTGAGTTTAATCGACACACTTAAAAATTAAGATCATGAACATAACGAAAGTTTGGATGGAAGAAGGCTGCATTGCCTGTGGAGACTGTGAGAATATTTGTCCTGAAGTATTTAGAGTGGAAGACATCGCATATGTAAATGACGGTGTAAACTTTGCAGAATTTTCGGACAAAATAAAGGAAGCAGCCGATGACTGCCCGGTGGAAGTCATCAAATACAAGTGAATAAAATTCATCTCCATGTAAATGTGTTATTCATATTGATTGTCTCTTGCGGGATGAATTTATTAGAGATGATTCTAGAAGAAGTTTAAAACAACCTGTATCCTAAAATCAGAAAATCATGGCCATAGCAAAAGTTTGGATAGAAGAAGGCTGCATAAAAACCCGTTTATGTGAAGAAACAGCACCTGAAGTATTCAGAGTGGAGGACGTAGCAACCGTACTTGAAGGCGTAAATTTTTCGGATTATACCGATGAAATAAAGGATGCAGCCGAGGGTTGCCCCGTGGAAGTGATTCATTATTCTGAATAATCTCCTATTCCTTTGCATAGTTGGGTTAATGAAGAAGGGAAATTTCAACGTGCATTGAAAACTTTTCACCCGAAAGAATAAAAAAAACAGGGAGAGGGAACTCTCGTTGTCAAACTGTTAACTTAAGCAGCGAAAAATTCTGTGGCAAATATCTGAATAATTTATGCAAAGCTATTGTGGAAATAAAAATTTGCCTTATCTTTGCACCGCATTAGAAAACAATGCACGACAATCAAAACCCTGGTTCGGTAGTTCAGTTGGTTAGAA
>CAIYOZ010000283.1 GCA_903927945.1 uncultured Bacteroidales bacterium
AACGATGCATGGATTTTTGCTGCTAATTTGAATGCAAGCACTGCTCTAACCACGCATGTACCACGGGTGAAAGTAAACGGAAGTGCGCTGGTGGATATGACAAACGGACGTCTTACTCAATATTATAACGGTTGTGCCATGGCGGCATATAGTTCATCACTCGCTCCACTGCGTGTATTTGATGGTGCCAATTTAAATGGCACTTATACTGATATTCCGGTGCAAACAATTTATTCTGGGAATAGCATTCCTTCCGGACTGAACAATAAAATTGTTTCCTTCAAACTAAAGAAAGGATATATGACCACCTTGTCAGTAGGAGATGATGGTACCGGAATGAGTAAAGTGTATATTGCTTCGGAAACAGATTTAATTATAAATGCCTTACCGCCTGCTTTATCGGGGAAAGTTTCCTTTATTCGTGTTATACCCTTGACCTGGGTAAATAAAAAAGGAACTGGCAAGTATTTAGCCAGTCCAAAAGCTTCGTGGTTCTACGATTGGGGTCTTTCCAGTTCCAGTTTAATGGATGAAGAGTACGCAACCATGTGTTGGGGAAAAACCGGTTTGGATACTCCGGCCGAACAAAGCACTTTGATTAATAAGAAGAAAATAACACATATAATGAGTTTCAACGAAGCAGATGATTGTGCTGGACAGTCAGGGCAGTGGGGCTCTTTATGTGTTCCTGACACAGCAGCTCTCTGGCATAGATACGCTATGAAAACCGGACTTCGTATTGTATCTCCTTCCTGCCGTGAAAATGAAGAAGTCAATTGGTTAAAAACCGTCAACACGATTATGGTTCCTGCCGGAACTCGTATGGATGTGATTGGAATGCACTGGTATGATTGGGGAGGTTTAAGTTCAGCTTCGGATGCCAACAGTATTTTTACACGTTTCAAAAACAGGGTTATTGCCTGTTATAATTATTATAAAATGCCGATTTGGATTGACGAATTCAATGCAAACCCCGCTCGTTCAACTTCTATTCAGGATGCATTTTTACAATTAGCATTACCCTGGTTAGAATCGACACCTTACGTGGAACGATACGCCTATTTTCAAACAGCCGCAAATCCCGGTAATTTTCTTGATACCAACGGAAATCTTACATCAACAGGTACAATTTACCAGAATCAGGTTTCAACTCCTTCCATTCCGGAAAGTTATGTGAATTATTACAATAATAATCTGCAATCGCGTATGAATGAAACCACCGTCGTTACTGACCTTACTGAAGGTAAAAACCGGATGCAATATCAATATAATCCTTCAACTAAACAAATATTTGTCAAAACTGAATCGGCAGATTCTGTGAAACTATATAACCTGCAGGGAGTTTGTTTAAAACACATTACAACCAATACCAATACCATTCTTAGCGGTCTAGCCAGCGGAATTTATGTCATAACATCCATCGGTGTGGAAGCTGAAAAAATACAGATTTACTAACACTTTTAATTATCCCAACATGCGAATTCAATTTAAGTCAGTATCTATTCAATTTAGATTATTAGCTATCATCGTTATTATCTTTTCGGTTCAACCGGTTTTTTCTCAACAAATTACACCGGCTGACAAACCCAATACTGCACAGCAACTCCAAATAAAGCGTGCCTATGGAATGTTTATGCATTTTGGTATCAATACTTTTTCGGGAGATGAGTGGTCAGATGGAACGATTTCGGTTGATAAATATAATCCTACCAAGTTAGATTGTGACCAATGGGTGCGGGTTGCCCGTGATGCCGGATTTCGCTATGTGTTGCTTATCACCAAGCACCACGATGGTTTTTGCCTGTGGGATAGTAAATATACCGATTATGATGTAGCTTCTACTAAAGTTAAAACTGATGTTGTGGCTGAAGTATCTAAAGCCTGTAAAAAATACGGTTTGGAGTTTGCGGTTTATTACTCCTTATGGGACAGGCATGAACCTGGCTTTAACGACAAAGATCCCCAGAAATATATTGACTTCATGAAGAATCAGCTAACCGAACTTTTCACGAATTATGGTTCAATTTGCGAATTGTGGCTCGATGGGGGCTGGAAACGTAAGCCGGACGAGTGGGGAATTGATCAGCTGTATAGTTTGGTGAAAAAGCTTCAACCCAATTGTGCCATTTCTGTCAATCACACGATAGTGAATGTGGAAGGGAAGCGCAATTTCACGCAACCAGATTCCATGACCGTTGATAATAAATACTTTTTCCAATACTTTCCAAGTGATTTTCGCCTTTGGGATCCAAAAATTGCCAGTAAATTTGACAAAAAGCAATATTTGCATAAAGGCGAATCGTACTACCTGCCTTACGAACACACCTTATGTTTGAGCCGACAATGGACCTGGTTTCAAAAAGCAACTCCCGGTTTGGTTCGGGATTTAGACGAAATGGAGGAGCTATTTTACTGGTGTACGGATAACGACAATATGCTGGTTATCAATGTTCCACCCGACAATACCGGCAGAATCAGAGAAAATGAAGCCAATGCGGTAATTGCGCTGGGTCAGCGACTTGGAATTAAAAAGAATGAACCACTCCCAAAAAACGGACGCTTTATTTCCATGAAAGCTAATACTTCAGCAAGTTCAGTGCTTGAGAATAAAAAGACTCAATTTGGTTCGCAACTGGCTGTTGATGGCGGAATGGAAACCCGCTGGGCAGCTGCCGATACCTTAGCTGAACTTATTATTGATTTGAAAGTGACTGACCGTTTTAATAAAATATCTATCTTTGAATTTCAGGATACAAAAAAATCGACCGTTGCGAATGATATCTTCTCAAATTACAGATTCAATCGTATCCAGTCTTATAATATTGATATTTGGAAAAACGATGG
>CAIYOZ010000284.1 GCA_903927945.1 uncultured Bacteroidales bacterium
GTTAAGTCAACGACAGAAACGTCAGCAGTTGGTACACGGAAAGCCATACCGGTCAATTTTCCGTTTAATGCAGGAATTACTTTACTTTACCTACTGCTTTAGCAGCACCGGTAGAAGAAGGGATAATGTTACCTAAGATAGAACGACCACCTCTCCAGTCTTTTGCTGATGGAGCATCTACTGTTTTTTGAGTGTTGGTAGCAGCATGAACTGTTGTCATTAAACCTTCAACGATACCAAATTTGTCATTGATAACTTTAGCCAAAGGAGCTAAACAGTTGGTAGTACATGAAGCATTCGAAACAACATCCATGTCGTTTTTGTAAGCTTCAAGGTTTACACCACAAACAAACATAGGTGCGTCATTTGATGGAGCAGAAATAATAACTTTTTTGGCACCACCTTTTAAGTGAAGACCTGCTTTTTCTACAGTAGTGAAAACACCGGTTGATTCAACAACGTAGTCAGCACCTGCAGCTCCCCAACCAATAGAAGCTGGATCTTTTTCAGCAAAGAATGCAACTTCAACATCGTTGATGTGCAATTTTCCGCCTTTGTTTTCTATTTTGCCTTGAAATTTACCATGTACGGTGTCGTATTGCAACATGTACACTAAATAATCAATGTCCAGGAATGGATCATTAACAGCAACGATTTGTACATCGTTTCTTTCTTGTGCAGCACGGAAAACTAAACGTCCGATGCGACCAAAACCATTGATACCTACTTTAATCATTTTATTTATAGTTTAAAATTGAGTTTTTTAAATTTCGCCACAAAAGTACATAATTCTGTCCGATTGACAAAGATAGTCGCGATATTATTTACACTTTTTTTATTATTGTAAAGCTGAGATGGCAAAATGACATAATTGATGGGCAGAATTCACCTCTATGGGAAAATTCCGGTGGATTCAAAAGCAAGTAATATTGACTGAAAGTAACGTTATGTACTGGAAATGCGATTGAATCATCACATCTAGTCAGATTTATTGGAATTAATCCCTAAGATTTTATAGATGAAACAAATGCTTATCAAACTTGTTAAGGTAAGATAAAAAGCTAAAATAAGAGAAATAATACCTACAGTACCTATCAATACGCCTTTGTAATAAAGGATAATCAAAATAATAGCAATGCCAAGCCTGATAAGTTTGTCGTTTGAACTCAAGTTTTTTTTCATGGCTGAATAAGATTAGAAGTTATCCGGTTGTATGCTATTGTAACAAAAATTTGTGAATTTAAGTTCAATAAAAACAATATGCTAATATTTTGTTCAGTTATCTTGCAGATTATAAAGTGTTTGTATTAAGTGATGTCGACTATTTCATTAAAACGACTGAATATCTGAATAAACCTCTTTGAGTTTTATTTTTTCTTCATTATCTTTGCTGTTTAGAAATAAATCAATTAAAGAACTAAAAAATGGATATATCAGGAAAGATTATTGCAGTGTTGCCCATCGCAACCGGTCAGGGAAAGAATGGAACATGGCGTTCACAGGATTATGTGTTAGAAACTGCCGATCAATATCCTAAAAAGGTATGTTTCAATCTTTTTGGTGATAAGATAGATCAATTCCCGATAGCTATTGACGATCAGGTTAATGTAAGCTTTGATGTAGAAAGCCGGGAATACAACGGACGTTGGTATACTACCATTCGTGCCTGGAAGATTGAGAAAAATGTAGTGAGCGCTTCTGCCGCACCTGCTTCTTCTTTTACAGCACCTGCACCTTCATTTGATGCAGCCCCGGGTGCAGGCGAAGGAAGCGATTTGCCTTTTTGAGAGTTGAGAGTTGAGAGTTGAGGAGTTTGAAGAGTTTGGAGAGTTTGAAGTTCCGTGTTCCGTGTTCCGTATTCAGCTAATCAACCAACTTAATTAACCAATCGACTTATTCAACCAATCAACCAATTAACCAATCTCCCAATCAACAAGCCAACTAAGATATTACTGGGAATGAGTGGCGGCACCGATAGTTCGGTTGCTGCCATTCTTTTGTTGGAGCAAGGTTATGAAGTAATTGGTATCACGTTTCGATTCTGGGAAGATGGTGAAAATACTCATCTGCAGGATGCCGTTAAACTTGCTTCACAAATTGGAATTGAACACGTCACCTACAATGCTTTGGATGTTTTTCGGGAAAATGTAGTTCAGTATTTTATGGATGAGTACATGGCCGGACGTACCCCTTTCCCGTGTGTCAAATGCAACAATGAGCTTAAATGGAAACTCATTCTCGAAGAAGCTGACCGGCTGGGTTGTGAAAAAGTAGCCATGGGTCATTATGTAAACATTATTAGGGAAGATGATCATTACTTTGTAGCCGAGGGGAAAGATCCGGATAAAGACCAATCCTTCTTTTTATGGGGACTGACGCAGACACAACTTTCAAGGATCATTTTCCCGTTAGGACAATTTCATAAAACCGAAGTTCGGGCAATGGCACTGGAGCGAGGCTACAAAAAAGTCTCGGAAAAGAAAGACAGCCTGGGAGCATGCTTTTGTTCGGGTGATTACCGTCCCTTTTTGAAAAGGCAACTGGCAGATCCGGATAGATTTATATTCCCCGGTAATTTCATAGATGAACAAGGAAATATATTGGGTCATCATGAAGGATACCCTTTATACACTGTTGGACAGAGACGTGGATTGATGCATCTGAACCGAAAGGTATTTGTCAAGGAGATCAAGCCACAATCTAATGAAGTGATTCTTGCCCCTTTAGCAAATATGTACAAAAATGAATTCCTGATCCGGGATGTGAATGTAGTCGATCAAGGTTTGTTTACTTCTGACTTTGATATAAACTGCCGTATTCGCTATCGAAAACAGAATACTTTATGCCGGGTAGTGCTCCTTGAAAATAAAAAAGGCAGAGTAGAACTTGCAGAACCTTTAGAATCAATTGCCCCGGGGCAAACGGCTGTGTTTTATAGGGATGGAAGGATATTGGGTGGCGGGTTTATTGAATAGTCGGTAGTCGGTAGTCGGTAGTTTAATTTAAGGTTATAATACTTCTAATAAAGTTATTAACTCATCTCTCATTCCTCATTCCTTACCTCTTACTCCTATATTTTAATATTCCATATCGCCATTACATGGCAAACACTACCTCCCAACACGAACAAATGCCAGACGGCATGCATATACTGGATTCTCTTGAAGGAATAAAGTACGGCACCGACAGTATAGAAAAGACCTCCACCAATTAGCCACCACAATGCATTCATGGAGTCATGGGCTGACAAGACATCCATCAACGGTTTAAAAGCAATCACAACTACCCAACCCATGGCGACATAGCACATTGTTTCCAGTTTACTGGCATTTTTCAGTTTTAGGAAACTAAGTATCACACCTACTGAGGCTGCCATCCAGATGATAGCAAATAATGACCAACCCCATGCACTTTGATTCCGTAAGACAACCAGCGTAAAAGGAGTATAAGTTCCGGCAATATGGCAATATATGGCTGCATGGTCAAATTTACGACGAACGATTTTGCTGGTTTCGTTTTTATCGATATGATAAAGAGTGGAGGTGAGGTAGGAGAAAGCCATAAAAACGGCATATACAGTGAAACTGCCGATAGCCCAGAAATTATGTGAAGAAATTGATTTTTGAATCAAGAATGTGCCTGCTATTAGCCCGAAGACAAAACCGATTGCATGTGTAATCGTATTGGCTCTTTCTTCTTTGGCTGAATATCGCATAGTTTGAATGATTAGAAGAGTTTTAATCGTTTGAAGAGTTTGGAAGGTTTGAAAGTTTTGGGCTCTGTTAAATACTTCGCATGACACGGTCGATGACATTGTATTCAAACCCCCGGCTTTGGGCAAATCGAAACAGCTTGCCTTGTTTCTCATATTCGAATTCGTATTTTAATCCGGCAAGTTTTGTTTTTAATAATGAAGCAAGCAATTCATCGTATTCACCATCATCGATGCTTTCTATGGCATTCATGATGGTATCTTTATCCAAACCTTTTGATTTCAAGGCGTATGAAATTTTTATTTTACCCCATTTGTTGAACCTGAATTTATCCTTGACAAAATAGGTGCAATACCGCTTTTCGTTGATAAAATCATCTGAAACCAGGCGATCAATAATTTCTTGTTTATCATTTTCCGAAATTCCCCAGGCAGTCAGTTTGTCTTCCACCTCAGAGACACAATGTTCTGAAATTGAACAATAAGACGCTGCTTTATGCAACAATTCATCTAACGAATATTCCTTTTTCATTTAAATAGGCTTTTAAGGTAAACGATGGAAAAAATTAACCGACAAATGTAGTTATTTTTATTCTTTACGGAATATAAATTTCTCTCAAAAGGATAATAATGTATAAATGCGAGATCAAAAGGTAACATAATATTGTTATGTAAATAAAAAATGTAACTTTGCACTGAATAATGTATATATACAGCATGTCATAATCTTCAAAATGAAACTTACAAAAAAAGAACAATTAGAGTTTACAGCCAAAGAACTATTCTTGAAGCATGGGTTTAAAAAGGTTTCAATTGACGAAATTTGCAAAAAAGCAAATGTAAGCCGGAAGACTTTCTATACTTTCTATGAGAATAAAAATGCCATGGTTATTTTTATTTTGCAGACAATGGTTGAAGGCATTAAAGAATCGTACGTTGATATTCTGAAAGAAGATATAACATTCGCAGAGAAAATGCAAAAAATGCTCGTGTTGAGACTTAAAGCTACTAAAAGTTTTTCGTTAGAATTCGTTTCTGATTTTTATAACCCGGAAGCTGGTGAAATCCTCGATTATTTTACAAGAATGAAAGAAGAGTCTATTGCTTATTCACGACATTTCTTACTGAAGGCACAGGAAAAAGGAGAAATGAATCCGAATTTAAATATCGATTATGTGATATGGTTGATGCAAAAAATAATGGAACTTTGCAGTTCTCAGGATTTAATGTCTATTTTTCCAAATACTGAATCATTAGTCAGACAAATTTCAGAATCCATGTTGTATGGCATCATGCCGGTAAAAACAATTCATAATTTATAATGCACAATTCATAATGATAGTTTTACGTTTAAAAATTATATTTCTGTTATTATTGGGTTTCTCTTTTTTAATGGCACAGGAAGACTCCACCAAAATTTCATTCAACGGACAAGTGACTGCCTGGGGGATTGGTCAATTTGAAAATCCTTTTGGGATACAGTTGGCAGGACGATTTGTCCCGACATTGTTAGGCAATTTTAATCTAACCCCAAAATCAAAAATAGACTTTGAAGCGTCATTGAATATAAACGGCTCAGCAAACTTTACAGGCTTGCGTTACGATAGTGTGATGGGTCAATTCAAGCCATACCGTGTTTGGGCTCGTTTTTCAACGAATAATCAATGGGAAGTAAGGCTGGGGTTACAAAAAATTAATTTCGGATCAGCAAAATTATTCCGGCCTTTAATGTGGTTTGATGGGGTAGATGTGCGTGATCCGTTGCAGCTAACCGATGGGGTTTATGGGGCACTTGGGCGATATTATTTTAAGAATAACGCCAATATCTGGTTGTGGACATTGATCGGAAATAAGAACCCAAAAGGGTATGAAACGATTGGCGGTGCTCTGTGGCAACCGGAAGTTGGTGGGCGTATACAAGTTCCGGCTGGTCCCGGACAACTTGCTTTTAGTACGAACATCAGAAATGTCGATGTTCATAATGTATTGCTTAGAGCATCTGAAAATACGTTGCTAAACGAAAAACGCATAGGGTTGGATGGTAAATGGGACTTGGGGATTGGGTTGTGGTTTGAATCGAGTGTGACAAAACTTGATGCCAATACATATAACTTGTATACCGTTCAGGATTCTTGGAATCTGGGTGCCGATTACACATTCGGTGTCGGTAATGGATTAGGAATGACTGTGGAGTACTTCAGGTATCATACCGGGGATCAGTTTCTGGTAAATGGTTTGGCTGTAAATGTTATCGGAAGTTTGTTTACCTATCCGGTGAGCATTTTGGACAATGTATCAGCGATGGTGTTTTATATTCCGGGGCATGATCTGGTTTATAATTATGTGAACTGGACCCGAACCTACGATAACTGGACTCTTTACGCGATCGGTTACTGGAATCCTGAAACACCATTATCGATATCCCAGTCACAAAGCAAAAATCTCTTCACCGGCAAAGGAATACAATTGATGGTGAATTATAATTTCTAAAGCCCCCTAAATCCCCCAAAGGGAGGAATTAATTGGGAGGCATTCAAAGTAAAGATAATTATTTATCAATTTGAGTTTATAAAATAACAGAAATCAAACAATTTAAAATTCCCCCTTTGGGGGATGAAGGGGGCTAAATTATGATCGTTGAAGTAAAAAACCTGGTCAAGAAGTTTCACATTGGAAACGGATTCTTTACAGCGTTAAAAGGTGTCAATCTTGAATTTACCGAAGGGGAATTTGTCGGATTAGTAGGCCCAAGCGGATCGGGTAAAACTACGTTATTAAACATTATTGGAACATTGGATATGCCTTCGGATGGTGAAGTAGTCGTTTTAGGCAAATCGGTTGGGAAACTGCAGCCCAAAGAAGCGGCACAACTACGCAAAGAGCAACTTGGGTTTATTTTTCAGAATTACAACCTGCTGCCGGTTTATACGGTATTCGAGAATGTAGAATTCCCGCTGTTGTTATTGAATATGACCGGCAGTGAACGGAAACAACGCGTCATGGAAACCCTGGAATGGGTGGGACTGACCGAAAAAGTGAATTCCCGTCCTTCCCAGCTTTCAGGAGGTGAATGTCAACGGGTGGCCATTGCCCGTGCGATGGTAAAAAGACCACAACTGGTGTTGGCAGACGAACCAACTGCAAACCTCGATGCCGCGAATTCACACAATATCCTTCAAATGATGGAAAAATTGAATAAGGAACTGAATACCACTTTCATCTTTGCCACTCACGACGAAAAAGTGATTGGTTATTTGCACCGGATCATTCGTCTGGCAGATGGCAAAGTGAGTTCAGATGAGATTGTCAAAAAACAAGAAGCGTTGAAAGTTTAAAGTGTGATAATAATTGAAGATATACTCTTCATACTTTTCAAACTCTTTGATTCTTCAAAACGGAACACGGAACGCGGAACGCGGAACACGGAACACGGAACACGGAACACGGAACACGGAACGCGGAACTCTTCAAACCTTAAACTTTTCAAACTCTTAAAACTCTTCAAACCAATCAACCAATTAACTTAATCAACTAATCAACCAATTAACTAATCTACCATGACAATGATAAAAATGGCTTTTCGAAGCTTGATCGGCAACGGACTGAAGACCTGGCTCAACGTGTTTGTGCTGTCCTTCGTGTTCGTGTTGATCATCTTTATGCAAGGATTGCTCGAAGGCTGGAACCGGCAGGCTTTGAATGATACTGTAAAATGGGAAATTGCAGGTGGCGAATACTGGAACCTGAAATATGACCCCTTTGACCCATTTTCAATAGACTCAAGTGCTGCTGTGTTACCTGCCACCCTTAAAAGTGACTATAAGGCACATCAGATAGAACCGGTTTTATTTTCACCTGGAACCATTTATCCCGGAGGACGCATGCAGAGTGTTCTGCTCAAAGGTATCCGTCCCGACCAACACCTGGTTGCCTTACCAACCTATTTATTGAAATCCAAAGGAAGTGATATCCCGGTAATTATTGGTGCCCATATGGCCAAGCAAGCCAACCTGAAAGTAGATGACCTGGTAACACTGCGCTGGCGTGATGTAAACGGGACTTTTGAAGCCGTCGATATACGGATTGCAGGGGTCTTTACAACTTCTGTGCCCACTGTTGATGTTGGACAAATCTGGTTATCGCTTGATCAATTGCAAAAAATGACTCTGAGACCAGAGGCGTCGAACATTATTATTAAATCGACTGAAGTGACGGCTCAAAATCTTACTGAATGGCCTTTTAAAGACCAGACCGAGTTAACCAAACAAACTGCTGCCATGATTAGACAAAAATCGAATAGTTACAATGTCCTGTATACCATCTTCTTCCTACTGGCATTGATTGCAATTTTCGATACACAGACACTATCAATCTTTCGGCGTCAACGTGAAATCGGTACGTTGGTAGCACTGGGAATGACTCAACGGCAGGTGGTCACCCTGTTTACCCTAGAAGGAACCATGCATGCTGTCTTGGCTATTTTGGTGGGTGCCGTGTGGGGATTGCCGATATTTATCAGCTTTGCAACTTCGGGACTTCATCTTCCCATGGATGTAAGCAGTTTCGGTATACCAATGGCTGACAGGATGTATCCGGTATTTACCCCAAAATTGATTCTCGGAACCATGTCATTAATAACCGTAATAACAGCCTTGGTAAGTTATTTGCCGGCACATAAAATTGCCCGCATGAATCCTACAGAAGCTATTCGGGGAAAGGCTCTTTAGTGATTGGTTAATTGGTTAATTGGTTGATTAGTTAATTGGTTGATTAGTTAATTAAGTTGATTGGTTGATTAAGTTGATTGGTTGGCTAGAAGTATAGGTAAACAATTAAATCGTAAATTGTAAATCGTAAACAATTAAATTGTAAATAGTTGATTGGTTGAATAGGTAAACAATTAAATAGTAAATTGTAAATAAATAAATAGTAAATAACTTTATGATAAGATTCTTATTTAAAGGACTAATGCGTGATAAGACGCGCAGCCTGTTACCCATCATAGTGGTTGCGTTGGGTGTAATGATGACGGTATTATTACAATCATTATTAGGTGGATTCTTGGGCGAAAGTATTGAATCGACTGCCAATTTCACTACCGGACATGTGAAAGTGATGACACGCGCCTACAGCCTGAATAGTTCGCAAATACCCAATGATTTAGCCCTGATTGGTGTCGATACGTTGAAGAGAAGTCTGCAAAAACAATTCCCTGATATGACCTGGGCGGAACGTATTCAGTTCGGCGGATTGCTCGATGCTCCCGATAGTACCGGACATACCCGCTCGCAAGGGAATGTTATGGGGATGGGTATCAGCTTATTGAAATCGGACGAGGAAATAACGCGCATTGACCTGGCGCCAAGATTAGTGAGTGGAAAATTTCCTACTAAACATGGTGAGATATTACTGAGTGATGATCTTTTCCATAAAATGAACCTGAAGCTGGGTGATAAAGTAACCCTGATATCCAGTGGAATGTATGGAGACATGGCTATGTATAATTACATTGTCTCGGGTACGCTACATTTTGGGATCAATGTACTCGACAGAGGTATGATGATTGCCGATATTGACGATGTGCGCGCAGCACTGAATATGGAAAACGCTGCCGGTGAAATCCTGGGATTCTTTACCGGCGAACGCTATGAAAATAAACTGGCTAAGGAAACAGCCAATTCGTTTAATGCCCGTTTCGCTGCCAATAAAGATAAATTTGCCCCGGTGATGCAGCCTCTGGCCAATATGAATGATATGGGCTTTTTGGTGGCTTATTCCGAAAGCATTCAGACTTTTATCATCATGATATTTATTATTGCCATGGCCATCGTGTTGTGGAATGCCGGTTTGATTGGCGGGTTGCGCAGGTATGGTGAATTCGGATTACGGCTGGCCATAGGGGAAAGCAAACGCGAAATTTACCGGACTCTCATAGCTGAATCATTCCTGATAGGAATAGTTGGATCTGTCATAGGGGTGATCATCGGGTTGTTATTATCCTGGTATTTTCAGGTTGTCGGGATCAATTTCGGCGATTCCATGAAGGGTTCCACTTTTTTAATGCCTAGCGTCATGCGGGCTCATATCAACTTTACTACTTTTTATATTGGTTTTGTTCCGGGCATTTTCTCAACCGTTATCGGATCAGCACTTGCCGGAATTGGAATCTATAAGCGGCAAACGGCAAATCTGTTTAAGGAACTGGAAGGATAAGCCCCCTAACCCCCAAAGGGGGAATAAAGTTTTTTTTTAATTTATAAAAATAAAAAACAGGTTAATATGCAAACAATGAATCAAAAAATCAAATCGTCTAACTCCCCCTTTGGGGGCTGGGGGGCTTTTTTTATGTTATGTATTTCAATGTCTGGATTCGCCCAGAATTATCCAACGGGTAAAACAATTCTGGATAAAGTAGACAATAATATGTCTGCCAAAACCCGTGTGCTGACTGCTTCCATGGAAGTCGGAACGGAACGGACCAAACGAACCATGGTGTCAAAAACCTATGGCGAAGGCGACCATAAAGGATATACCGAGTACCTGGCTCCGGCACGTGAGAAAGGAACCAAGATGTTGAAACTCGAAAATCAACTCTGGATCTATTCTCCGGCTACCGACCGCACCATTCAGATTTCAGGCCACATGTTGCGCCAGTCGGTAATGGGCAGTGATATGTCGTACGAAGACATGATGAACGATAAGCCTTTATTACAGCAGTATAAAGCCGAAGTGACCGGAACGGAAACAATGGATGCCCGTAAATGTTGGGTAGTGACACTGACGGCCATTATTCCGGATATCAATTATTTCTCCCGTAAAATGTGGGTGGATACCGAACGTTTTGTTCCCTTGAAGGAGGACATGTTTGCCAAGAGTGGCAAGTTGCTGAAGCGGATCACTTTTTCAAACATACAAAAAGTAGAAGGCCGCTGGTTCCCCATGGCATTTCTATACAAAGACATGCTCAAGGAAGGTCCCGGCACCAAAATGACCATTCAGGAAATAAAACTGGATACACCCATTCCGGCAAGCTATTTTAATCTGGGAAATTTGAAATAGTTTTCGTGAACAGTGTTCAAATATAAAACTAAAAAAAGGAGGGTTTGCATTAGCGACTAAAAGTAGGGAGAATTAATTTTTTAGATATTATTGAACAAAACGTATTGAATTCTGGTTTGAAGTTGTATATTTGTAGATAATTTACGAAATAACGTTATAGAATCATGATACAGGAATTTAGAGTAAAGAATTTTATGTCTTTCAAAGATGAACAAATCTTATCTTTTGAAGCTACAAAAGACATAACATCGTTGGAATATTTAACTTACGAAGTTAAACCCAATTTACGTTTACTGAAAATGGCGATCATCTATGGAGCAAATGCTTCCGGAAAATCAAATCTGATGTTTGCAATTCAGAGTTTGTGGAGGCTCCTTTTTTACCCGAAAAGCAATAAAGAAGAATTACTTGATTTTAATCCATTTGCTCTTACAAAGGACAATCCAACTGAACTTAGCATTATTTTCTTCATTAATGGAATTAAATATCAATATAACATATCTTATAATCAAAATCATATTCTTTTCGAAAAATTGGAATACTCTCCGAATGGTGTCATTTCTCTATTCTACAGTCGTGAGTTTTCTGGTAAAGATAAAGTTCCAATAATTAAATTTGGAGATTTGTTAGGACTCTCAGCCAAATCTAAAAATACTTTTATTGATAACACCCTGAATAATCATACTTTATTATCCACTTTTTCA
>CAIYOZ010000285.1 GCA_903927945.1 uncultured Bacteroidales bacterium
ATTTTATAATATTTTTTCGGCAAAACTAAAATGTAGAGAACTTTCACCAACAATTCAAAATAAACTCTATACCTATTTATTCCATTAAATTTGCGGTATAACTAGATAGTCTCTCTATAAAATTATTTAGCTCAGGAACAAGTTTATATCTAATTATTCTGGTTCTGTAGTTTTTATCAATCAAATTAAATGTTCCAGACAAAACGAAATTCGGAAAAAATATGTTTTCTTCTTCACTCAAATCAAAGTATTTCCAAATAAGACTATTCACTGACGATTTAAAATCAGTTGGATTGTCTAAGCAATAATTATTAATTTTATCTTGATATTCCTCCGAAAGTTCTGAACTTGAGGCACCCCAATAAAGCCAATCATCCCCTGTTCCATTCCAAACCCATAATACTAATCCATTGTCAACTTTAAATCTAATGCCATAATCGTTTTTGGAGTTATAATCTTTTTTATATGATTCAAAATGGGTTGTGTCTGTTATATTATTGTCAGTTGGATAATTTAATATCTCATATCCTGATTTTATAAGTTCTTCTTTGAGTTCGTTCCAGAACTCTCTTACTGTATGCCACTTAACATGTTTGAAATTATTCATGAGAAGTCTAGCACTATTCATGTTTTCAGAAGAACTTGCAATTAAGTCTCGGATCTCATAACGTTCTTGAAGATCACTATTATTTGTCATACGTTGAATTAAATTTAAATATTGAATAATGCTTTCTCTTAGGAAAGGTTGATTTGCTGTTTCTTTTAGACAGAGGTTTAACCAATCTGCAATTTCATGCTCATAGTCAATTGTTTTGCCATTCATTTTGTCTAATGAAATGTATTTTCCTAAGCTCTCATTTGAAGGTTCATGTCTGTCTGTAGACAAATAAAAAGTTTTAATATTATTAGCTGGTATTCTTTCAATACTCTGAATTAAATCAAAGTAGCCTTCTAACTGCCCTCTATCTTCATGATTGCTGTCATTAGCTCCAATTTTATTTTCAATAATTATTGCTTGTCTCTTTTTTCGATTTATTATCAAAATATCAATCTCTTTATATTCACTTTTTTCATTTTCTGTTGGGAAAACCTCAATTCTATCAGTATCAAAATCGTCAATTAAAAGTGTGTTCAAGAAGAGTCTAAGAAAAGTATCTCCATTTTTATGTTTGCTAATTGGAGATAATAGAACAGATAAAAAACGAGAATGTAAACGCACTTCATCATTTTGTTTATGTAAAGTTGTAAATATATTAAACTGTTCCTCGTTTGAATCTAGTATCTGATATTTGTATTCAATGACAGATAATTTTGACAAAAAGTTTTGTTCTTCTATTCTTGATTCTTTCATTTTTTTTATTTTAATGGACGTTCAAATACGTTATGATATATAGCGACATGCAAATGTATTAATAATTTATAAAACTATAAACTAATATCCTCTTGTTTCTTAAAATTAATTTCAATCTCTCAATTTTTCAATTCAACTCTTTATACCCTTAATTCTGATCCCTAAATCAATTATTCTATCCACTGCCCATTCACCTCTGCTCCTATACCGTGACTATACTGATTTTAGGATAACCCATAGATAACCCAAGGATAACCCAAGGATAACCCACATATAACCCATATTTACATAGATACGGGTTATCCCTGGATTATTGCTGAATTATTCTTGGGTATAACTTCTTTTTACCTAAAATCAGCATAGGATCGGGTAAGACTGAGCATAAAATGGGCATTGCCCCGAATGAGACGGAAATAGGAGTTAGCGGAACTAATTCGAAGAATCATTCGTGTCTTTCATCCCCTTCGGCAACGGATAATTGGTCAAAATGGAATGTTCCATGCTTATTTTCATGTACTTTCATGAAATAATGGCTCTTACGGGGAACGAAACCCTACTATAAATTGTTTTTATGAAAGATTTACATAACTTTGAAGCAGTTAAAGAATCGACTATGCAAATCATCTCACAAATACCTCGGGAGTTGGTGAACTTCATCCTGGTGGTCCTGTTTTCGCTGCTCATTGGAATGGAGCAACGGAGGGTTCATATCGAGTCGCAATCGGAGTCGTTGTTCGGCACCGACCGCACCATTACCATGATCGGGATACTGGGATATATCCTGTATACCGTGATGCCCGATACGTTGGGACTGTTTTACGGAGGGGGCGTGATGGTGTCGGCATTGCTGGGCATCTATTATTACAATAGAATAAAGTTAAAGAACCAGTGGGGTTTCACTTCCATTGTCATTGCCCTGATTACCTATTGCCTGGCTCCATTAGTGGCGTTGGAACCGCTGTGGTTGGTCATGCTGGTGGTGGTCGTCATCCTGATCGTGGTGGAGATGAAGGAAAGCCTGTTCAATTTTTCCAGGAAGTTCGACAGGAATGAGTTCACCTTACTGGCCAAGTTTATTATTATTGCCGGAATCATCCTGCCCTTGCTTCCGCACACACCGATTTCGACCACCCTTGATATCTCCCCCTTCCAGATATGGGTATCCATCGTGGCGGTGTCCGGGATATCCTATTTGAGTTACCTGCTTCAGAAATTTGTGTTCCCGGACTCAGGGATTATCCTGTCTGCCATATTGGGAGGACTCTACAGCAGTACGGCTACCACCATCATCCTTTCGCGCAGAAGCAAGGAGGAAAACAGCGACGTTAAAATAATATCCGGGATTTTCGGTGCTACCGGCATGATGTATATCCGGATACTGATCCTTGCCTGGATATTCAATGCCGATGTGGCAGTAAGGTTAGTACCTTTCTTTCTGGTTTTTGTAGTCGTTCTCCTTGCCTACATTGGCTTCCTTCAGATAAAATTCAAGACAAAGGCTGCAGAGAAAGCCACTGAAAAAAAACAGCAACATCCCCTGGAGTTCAAGACAGCTTTGATATTCGGTTTGTTATTCGGGATATTTGCGATCGTTACCAATTTCGTTATTAAAAATTACGGGAATGCGGGTGTGAACGTTCTTTCGTTCATTGTGGGAGTAACCGATATTGACCCGTACATTCTTAACTTGTTCCAGCATGTGGGAGGGAACCTGCAGGTGGCAGTCATCGTGAATGCCACGATTATAGCCACAGCCAGCAATAGCCTGATAAAAATGATTTATGCCATCATCCTGGGAAGCCCGGGTATTCGATGGCGGGTGATCATTGGTTTCTCCGCGCTGATTGTGGTGAGTATAGTTTCCACGTTAGTAATTTGAAGAGTTTGAAGAGTTTGGGGAGTTTGGGGAGTTTGGGGAGTTTGAAGAGTTTGGGGAGTTTGAACAGTTTGAAGAGTTCCGTGTTCCGTGTTCCGCGTTTTGGGTCCGAAGTTCAGAGTTAAACCAATTAACCAATTAACCAATCAACTTAATTAACCAATCAACCAATCAACCAATTAACGAATTAACTAATCAACTAATCAACCAATTAACCAATCACCAATCAACCAATCAACCAATTAACTAATTAACCAATTAACCAACCAACTATGGATAAAACAATAGCATTCTTTATCCCGACCTTGCTTTACTTGACCTTATTCATTTTGAATGGTTTCCTGCCGGGTCGTTGGGTGACAGGGTATATCACCAAGCCTGATTCTACTGAAAAAATGAGATACCGCCTCAATGGGATTGTCGTGTTCTTTGTGGCAGTGATGCTGTGGTTTGTGCTGGGAGCTCTGAATATCTTTTCCTACGATTGGCTTTATCAGTATCGTTGGTATTCATTGACGGGTGCTTTTACTTTTGGGTTTTGTTTTAGCCTGGCAGTTGTATTGCCCTATCCTTCTGTCAGACAATCTTTTTGGTCGGACTTCTATCTGGGAAGGGTAGAGAACCTTCAATTGTGGAAAGGAAAGATCGATGCCAAGATGTGGTTATACCTGGTAGGTGCCATTACCCTGGAGTTTAACACCCTGAGCTTTACTGCCCATCATTGGATGATTTATCGAGGGGATGCATCTCCGGGTATTTATCTGACCGCCATATTGCTCACCTATTTTGTGATCGATTACATGACTTTCGAGGAAGTGCACCTATATACCTACGACCTGTTCGCCGAAAGGGTAGGGTTCAAGCTAGGCTGGGGATGCCTGGTGTTCTACCCCTACTTTTATGCCATATCGTTATGGTCGACAGTGGACAGGCCAAATCCTCATACCTCCACATTCTTGTTGGGGGTATATGTGTTTATTTTCCTGGTAGGTTGGGGATTGTCGCGGGGAGCTAACCTGCAAAAGTATTTCTTCAAGAAGAATCCCGCTAAAACATTCCTGGGCATTGTGCCCGAAACAATTACCGATGGGAATAATTCCCTGTTGGTAAACGGCTTTTGGGGAATCAGCCGGCACATAAACTACCTGGGTGAAATACTGATGGGGACAGGAATCATCCTTTGTACGGGATATCCCGGTTTGATAGGGCCCTGGCTGTATCCCTTGTATTATGTGGTGTTGTTATTCCCTAGGCAAAAGGATGATGATAAGCGTTGTGTGGACAAATACGGTGACTTGTGGGAAGAGTATAAGCAAAAGGTGCCGTATAAGATTATTCCGTTTATTTATTAGACCCCAAGCCCCTGAAGGGGATGTTAAGAGAGGCGTTTTGAGATTCATAGGAAATACTCTCTTAAGCTCCTGAAGGGGATGTAAAGAATGTGTTTTGAGATTTAGAGTACGCCGCCCCAAGCCCCTAAAGG
>CAIYOZ010000286.1 GCA_903927945.1 uncultured Bacteroidales bacterium
AAATATTCCAATTATAAAAAACTAAAGCATAAGCTAGTGGCTACAACTGAAGAACTATTTGTAATTGCTGAAAATGATTTTATATTCTCAACTGAAATTAATAATTTTGAAGTACAGATAAAACAAATAATTACAAAACATTTACAAAGCCAGAATCAAGAAAAGATCTTTGCTGCCCATAACCTGGATTTTTTTCTTATGACTCATAATTGTTTTACTTCATTTGATGTTCAACCTGTTGATTGGAATGGAATATTTTTAGACTATCAAGCAAGTAATAAGTTTCAAAATTCAATCAAAACGATTAATCTCGATAGCTTATTAACCCGTTTCGAATCTCATTTTAAAGAATCTTTATAAGCATTTTTAAAAAATCATGTTCACTATATCATCATTCTCAGATTTAAAGTTGTATTAAGTAACAAAGGCTGCGAATTTCGCAGCCTTTGTCATAAAAAGTGTATATACAGAATTAGTTCTGGCCGAATGAGCCGCCGATAATATCAAGTAATTCGTTAGTTATAGCCTGTTGACGCGATTTGTTATATTGAAGTGATAGCTCCTGTAATAAATCGGTTGCGTTGTCTGTAGCCATTTGCATGGCTATGGTACGGGCTGCATGTTCCGATGCATTTGAATCCAGCAATGCTGTATAAATCTTCAGACGTAGTACCTTTGGAATTAATTGGGACATGATGGTTGCACGATCAGGTTCTACAATATAGTCGAGAGCAACAGTTCCCTTTTCAGCAGGTTTCAATTGGATAGGTAAAAAGGTTTCTTCAGTCAATACCTGAGTACTCTTGCTTTTAAAATGGTGATAGATCAATTCTACGCCATCTATTTCATTGTTCTTGTATAAATTCATGATCTCATCAGCAAATGCTACTGCTGCCAGATAATTGGGCTTGTCAGCCATGCTATCAAAATTATCCTGTGGTTCATAACCATTCTTGTGGCTGGCCTTCGCTACCTTTTTACCAATCGGATATACAAGAATATCCTCAGCGCCCATTGATTTGTATTTGTCGATGGTTTGAATCAATCGTTTGGAAACATTGGTATTGAAACTACCGCACAAACTTGAATTAGAAGAGATGACTATAATTGCCACTCGTTTCACTTCACGTATTTCCGCAAAAATGGAAACATTATCATCTTCGGCACTCAAAAAATTATTCAGCAATCCATTCAATCGTTGTTCATAAGGGAACAAATTCTCGATTGTCTTTTGTGCTTTACGCAGTTTTGCTGAAGATACCATCTTCATTGCTGATGTGATCTTCTGAGTCGATTTGACCGACTGAATTCGCGATTTTATTTCCTTTAATGAAGCCATAATTTAATTGACAATTGATAATTGACAATTTACACTGATTATTTTCTAAAACTACCGACTACTGACAACCTTCTATTAAACAGCCACTCTCTTAGCAACTTCTCCGGCAACCTTCTCAATAATTGCAGATACCTCATCATTCATATTCCCCTTTTTGATGACATCAAGTACATCACTTTGATGAGATAATTCAAGTACCATTAAGAATTCTTTCTGGAAATCCTGTACTTTGTTTAAAGGCACACCGGACAACAATCCATGTGTTCCACAATAAAGCACAGCAACCTGCTGCTCCACGGTCATAGGTGCGTGCAAGGCCTGTACAAGCAAGCGGGTGTTCTTTTGTCCTTTATCGATGGTCATGGCCGTAACAGGATCCATATCTCCACCGAATTTAGTGAATGCTTCAAGCTCACGGAATTGTGCCTGATCCATCTTTAAGGAACCGGCTACTTTTTTCATGGCTTTAATCTGTGCATTACCACCAACACGTGACACCGAAATACCAACATTGATAGCAGGACGATTTCCCTGGTTGAACAAGTCGGTATCGAGGAAAATCTGACCATCGGTGATGGATATTACATTCGTTGGAATATAGGCTGAAACGTCCCCTGCCTGGGTCTCTATAATTGGCAAAGCAGTCAATGAACCTCCGCCTTTTACTTTCCCTTTCAGACTTTCGGGTAGATCATTCATTTGTTCGGCCACTTCCTGTTGTGAAATAACACGGGCGGCACGTTCAAGCGATCGTGAGTGTAAGTAGAAGATATCACCCGGATAAGCTTCCCGGCCCGAAGGACGACGAAGAATCAGGGATACTTCACGGTAAGCAACTGCCTGTTTTGACAAATCATCGTAAACAACCAGGGCATGTCTACCGGTGTCACGGAAGAATTCACCGATGGTAGCTCCTGCAAACGGAGCATAATATTGTAATGCAGCAGGATCGGAAGCACTGGCAGCCACAATAATGGTATATTCCATGGCTCCATGTTCCTGTAAAGTATTTAAAATGGAAGCTACCGTCGAACCTTTCTGTCCAATGGCAACATATATACAATATACCGGGTCGCCGGCATCAAAATTTGATCTCTGATTGATAATGGTGTCAATGGCAACACTTGTTTTTCCTGTTTGGCGGTCACCGATAATCAACTCTCGTTGTCCACGCCCGATGGGTATCATAGCATCAATGGCTTTCAATCCTGTTTGAAGGGGTTGATTCACCGGTTGTCTGTAAATAACACCAGGAGCTTTTCGTTCTAGGGGCATTTCAATCATCTCGCCTGTTACCTTGCCTTTCCCATCAAGTGGTTCGCCCAAGGGGTTGATAACTCGTCCGAGCATACCTTCACCCACCTGAATAGAAGCGACACGTTTGGTTCGCTTCACGGTAAAGCCTTCCTTGATCTGGCTGGTAGGTCCAAGCAATACTGCTCCGACATTATCTTCCTCCAGGTTCATAACGATGGCTTTTATCCCGTTCTCAAATTCCAACAATTCATTGGCTTCGGCATTGCGTAGCCCATAGATACGAACCACACCATCACTAACCTGCAGTACTGTACCTACTTCGTCAAACTGAACGCTGGTGTCAATCCCTTCGAGTTGCATCCGAAGGATTTCAGATACTTCGCTCACCTTTATATTATCAGACATCTTGTAATGATTTACGATTTTTTTTATTTACGATTTACTATTTAATCACAGAATACTACTATACCCGATCTTTAAATGGTAAATAGTAAATCTGAAAATAGTAAATTGTTAAACGATTTTATTATTCTTCTCTATGTATTCATTCCTGATCCGTCGAAGTTGGCCTGATATGCTGGCATCCCATCGTACAAAATCGACCTCGAACATGAATCCTCCTAATATCTGAGGATCAATAATTTTTTCCATTTCAATGGTTCCACCGGTTGTATTCTCCACCATGGCCATTAACTTTTTTTCTGTTGCAGCATTAATAGGTGCAGCTGTAGTCAGTTTCCCATAATGGATATTCTTTTGCTTCCGAAACAAGTCAATATATTTCAATGCAATCGAGAGCAAATGATTCTCACGGTTATTCTCCAGGATCAGATCCAGGAAACGTTCAAAAGGTTTACTCATATTGTCGCCTGCTGCCAGTATAATGATTTTACGCTTTTCGCTTTTTGCCAACACGGGGTTGTCAAGTACGGTTCTCAATTCGCTGAATCGAAAATAACTCTTGGTAATAGTTTTTGCCTCGGCGTATACCCGATCTTGTAAATCGCTTGCATTGGCAAAGTCCAACAAGGCAGTTGCATATCGTACCGGAATCAGTCCTGAATTCATGAATAATTACGATTTAGAGATGTTGATTTCGTCGAGCAAACGGTTTATCATATCCAGTTGCTCATCTTTCTTTTCCAACTGTCCCCGAAGTACTTTTTCAGCAATATCGACAGATAACAAGGCTACCTGACGTCGAATGTCACGAATGGCATCTTCCTTTTCAATCAGAATCTGTTTCCTGGCATCTTCTACCAACTTCACAGCTTCGACACTTGCTTTGTCTTTTGCTTCCTTAATTAAGGTGTCGCGCATTTGGGCAGCATCATTCATGATCTTCACCTGTTCGCGGCGGGCGTTATCCACAATAGTTTCCCCCTCGGATTTTACACTTGCAAGTTCTTCGTGGGCTTGCTTGGCAATACTGAGTGAATTATCAATATAAGCTTTCCGGTCTTCCACCATTTTAAGAATGACAGGGAAACCATATTTTACAAGGATAAATACTACAATTCCGAATGAAAGAAACATCCAGAATAACAATCCTGAATCAGGTAATAATAACGACATAATGATTCAATTTACAATTTACAATATACAACCCGTAATTACCGTGTTTTGATAATCCGGAATTGTACTTTTCAACTTAAGAGAATACTTCCTTTGAACTTTTATTCTTAAAGAATAAAACCACAAACTACAATGGCAAACAAAGCAGCTCCTTCCACAAGGGCAGCAGCAATAATCATGGATAAACGAATATCCGAACCTGCTTCAGGTTGACGTGCAATGCCGTCCATAGCAGAACCACCAATACGTCCGATACCTAAACCGGCACCAATAACAGCAAGACCTGCACCCAGACCTGCACCTAATTTTGCTAAACCTGCTCCACCGGCAGCTGCTTGTAATAAAATTGTCAGTAACATAATTTTCTTATTTATGCCTTTAATCGAAATTAAAGACTGAGTTTTTAATAATTTAATTAATACTTTTCTATCTTAAGTCCCCTTTAGGGGATTTAGGGGTCATTTAATTGCCTCTTTGGCATGATGCGGTTCAACCCGGGCCAATCCTATAAATACGGACGAAAGTAACACAAAAACATATGCTTGAATGAATGCCACCAATACTTCCACCAGATTGATAAATACATTGAATACAACTGAAACTACAGTCATACTTGTATTCATGGCCGGACCTAAACTAACCGTTACAAATACCAGACATGTCAGACCCAATACAATAGAGTGTCCCGCCAGCATATTGGCAAAGAGACGAATCATTAAGGCAAAGGGTTTTGTAAATACTCCCACCAGTTCGATTGCCGGCATCAAAGGTATCGGTACTTTCAGCCACACAGGCACATCGGGCCAGAATATCTCTTTCCAGTATTCTTTGGTGCCTACCACATTTACTATCACGAAAGTAAAAATAGCCAGAACAAAAGTGATGGCAATGTTGCCTGTTATATTTGCTCCACCCGGAAATACGGGTAACAAACCCATTAAGTTTGTTAGAAATATGAAAAAGAATACGGTAAGCAAATAGGGAGAAAACTTTTTATAATCTTTCCCAACACATGGTTTGATGACCTCATCATTAATGTTCATGATAAACATTTCCATAAACCCGACAAATCCTTTTTTTGATTCGAAAGTATCTTTCTTGTAGGATCGTGCTACTGTCAGAATAATAAAAATCAGCAAGGCACTGTTGAATAGCAATGCACATACAACCTTGGTCATGGATATGTCAAACGGCCGGTTTTCATTACCATGAGTATCTTTTTCTACAATTTTGCCTTTGTATTTCCCTTCAGAAGCGATAATTAATCCTTCGTGAGAGGCACCTTCCTTAAAAGCCGAGGATAAAAATACATGCATTCCGCTGGTCTTACTATATACGATTACGGGAAGCGGAATGGCAATGTCAGTATCGCCAATTTTGGTAATGTGCCAGGAATATGAATCGGCCAGGTGTTCCAGGATAAGTTCCTTCACGTCCAACTTCTCTTTAGGCTTTTCCACCTGCACAGGCTCACTGGCAAAAACTACCGTTCCCGACAATAATACAAATATTGCTATTAAGCTTAAAATCTTACGTAAGCTATTCATCTACTTTATTCTTTTTGATTTTCTCTTCCGTTAAATAGAAGAAAAAAGTTTCAATACCCAGGTACAATAAATAAAATCCTATGAAGACCATACTGAATTCACGAACCTGTACCTTCACAAAAATCAGATATATACTTCCTAATGCGATTGCTGCCGCCACTTTACACAACTTGATGATCATATAAAGGTTCACCATTTTGCGTTGATTTTCTTTGTAATCACGGGTGATAACCCAGACGAAAACAAGTCCCATAACATAAAAGAAACTCGGAATTACCGGGTACCAGGCAAAATACGATGTTGGTAAATATGATTTCAACAACCACCAGATTCCCCAACCACTTGTTAACATCACAACTGTGAGGATTATGTTGAGGTGGCCTCTGAGTTTCTCCATTACATTTTTATTGATTCCAGACAAACTGTCACCACATTTTTGCTCACTTCCGCAAACCCGCTCTCAATATTCAACTCCGTTTCCTTACTATTCGCCGTATAACTTATTTTTCCTCCTTTCAATGATGAAATAAGCGGTGCATGATTTTCCCACACAGTAAATAGTCCTATCGAACCGGGTAAAGTAACCGAAGTCACTTCACCGGAAAAATATATTTGTTCAGGAGTTATTATTTCTAATTTCATTATTGGTCGTTTTTTACAAAACCTATCTGATTGCGATTCTTAAAATCGTTTTTCTTTTTTGCCATTTCAGCTAATGCAATATAAATATCATCCATTTCACGTCTGGTATCTTCACTCAAATCATTAATAGAAGATAGTGTTTCTTCACCAGAAAGTTCTAATTGCTCTACTCGCTTTCTAAGTTCATCAATGCTTAGGATAATTTCTCTGTTTTGAATTAAAAACTGTCTCATTTGCACAAAAGCACGCATAATGGATATGTTTACATGAATGGCTTGTTGAGATCGTAATATTCCTGAAAGCATGGCTACTCCTTGCTCAGTAAAAGCCATTGGAGGCGTTCCTCCAAAATTGTATTCAGAAGGTATCACATTATGTGATACCCCTATGGATAACAATGAATTAGCTTCGTCTTTTGTCAAAACAAACATAAAATCATCAGGGAAACGATTGATGTTTCGTCTTACACCCTGTTTTAATGCTCTTGTTTCAATACCATATAATGATGATAGGTCAAAATCGAGCATAATCCGAACACCTCTTAACTCATAGATCTTGTATAACCCCAATCAACCAATCAACCAATCAACCAATCAACCAATCAACTAATCAACCTTTCTTCGATTGATCAATTAATTTCTGGCCTTTGGCAATTGCTTCATCAATGGTCCCGACACTTAAAAATGCCATTTCAGGAAGATAATCCAATTCTCCTTCCAGAATCATTTTAAACCCGCGGATGGTTTCTTCAATGGCTACCATAACACCCGGTTGACCGGTAAACTGTGAGGCACTGTAAAACGGTTGTGACAGGAAACGTTGCACTTTACGGGCACGTGTCACCGTCAAGCGATCCTCTTCCGATAATTCTTCCATTCCAAGAATTGAAATAATATCCTGCAATTCCTTGTTACGTTGAAGTATCTCTTTTACGCGCTGTGCTGTGTTGTAATGGTCTTCACCCACCACGAGCGGGTCAAGTATCCTCGATGTGGATTCCAATGGATCGACTGCAGGGAAAATGCCTAATTCCGATATCTTACGACTCAGCACAGTGGTTGCATCCAAGTGAGAGAATGTAGTTGCCGGTGCCGGGTCGGTCAAGTCATCTGCCGGTACATAAATAGCCTGAACAGAAGTTATAGAACCGTTTTTAGTGGAAGTAATACGTTCCTGCATTCTTCCCATTTCAGTAGCCAGTGTTGGTTGGTATCCCACAGCTGAGGGCATACGACCCAGCAAGGCTGATACTTCAGATCCTGCCTGAGTAAAACGGAATATATTATCAATAAAGAACAGGATATCACGACCTACATCTACACCTCCTCCATCACGGAATGATTCCGCTACAGTTAACCCTGACAGGGCTACCGAAGAACGTGCTCCGGGTGGTTCGTTCATTTGTCCAAACACTAAGGTTGCCTGTGATTTCTCGACTTCGTTATAATCAATTTTTGACAAGTCCCAGTCGCCTGCTTCCATGCCTTTTTTAAACTCTTCTCCATAACGGATAACGCCTGAGTCAATCATTTCACGCAGCAAGTCATTTCCTTCACGGGTACGTTCACCGACTCCGGCAAACACTGAGAACCCATTGTGACCTTTGGCAATGTTGTTGATAAGCTCCATGATCAATACGGTTTTACCAACGCCGGCACCTCCGAACAAACCAATTTTACCCCCTTTGGAATATGGTTCCAGTAAGTCAATCACCTTAATCCCGGTAGTTAGAATTTCCTGGCTCGTAGTCAAATCCTCAAACTTGGGTGGTTCCCTATGAATGGGATAAGATCCTTTTTTGTCCAGTAATTTCATGCCATCGATGGAATCACCGATCACATTCATCAAACGCCCCTTAACCTGTTCACCTACCGGCATGGAAATAGACCTTCCCAATGCCACGGCTTTCAATCCGCGACGAAGTCCGTCGGTAGAATCCATGGCTACGGTTCGTACTGTGTTTTCCCCAATGTGCTGTTGAATTTCAACAATCAGTTCTTTCCCATTTCCACGGTCAATGCTCAACGCATCGTAAATGGCAGGTAATTTCACCTCTTCTTTTCCTTTTAAATCAAAGAAAACATCGACCACCGGTCCAATAATTTGTGAAATATGTCCAAATAACTCTGACATAAATTTATATCGTTTTGAAAATGATTAAACTACTCTTTTTTAAAATTTAGTTGCAAAATTACAAAATTTATTCACTTCTTCAAAATAAGAATTCCTTTAAAATAAAATAAAACTGTTAAAACCAAGAATTATTTATGATTACTATCCCTTTACGTCAAAATAAAAGTTTTTCCTGGATCATATAAATCCCTGCACCGGCCAAATAACCCAATAAGGCGAGCCAACTGATCTTCTTTACATACCAGAAGAAATCTATCTTTTCCATTCCCATGGCGGCAACACCTGCGGCAGAGCCTATTATCAAAATGCTTCCTCCTGTTCCGGCACAATAAGCTAAAAATTCCCATAAATAACTATCCATTGGATATTGGCTCAGATGATACATTCCTTGGGTGGCTGCCACCAGCGGCACATTGTCAATGATGGCTGAAGAAAGTCCTATCGATAATACAATAATACTCAGATTGCCTATTGAATTTGTCAACCACACTGCGATTGTAGTCAGAATTCCAGAAGATTCAAATGCTGCAATAGCCATTAATATTCCAAGGAAAAACAAGATACTCGAAAGGTCAATCTTGTGCAGAGCATTCACCAGGGTCAAATGCTTTTTTGTCTCATTATCGGAAGAATAATGCATGATTTCAGTCACAATCCATAATAGACCCAGCCCAAATAACATTCCCATAAAAGGTGGAAGATGAGTTACTGTTTTAAATACTGGAACTAATATTAAAACCACTAGACCTAGAATCAACACTGTTTTTTGTTTCTTCCCCGAAAGTGTAAGCGTGCTATTCCCTGCTGAAATGGGCGTTCTTTCTACTTTCCCATGCAAACTGAAAGATATAATTATTAAAGGAATAATCAGGCAAGCCAGGCTTGGCAAAATAAGCTTGATCATGATATTGACGGTGGAAATCTGTCCTCCGATCCAAAGCATGGTAGTGGTTACATCCCCAATCGGTGTCCAGGCACCACCTGCGTTTGCTGCAATTACAACTATTCCAATGAACAATAACCGGTCTTCACGGTTACGGATGAGTTTCCGTAAAAGAGAAACCATCACAATGGTGGCAGTAAGATTATCTAAAATAGCCGACAGGAAAAACGTGATAAACCCTATGATCCAAATCAGCCTACGTTTATGGATTACAGAAATTAATCCGGTGATGATATCAAACCCGTCGTGGGCATCCACCAATTCAACTATGGTCATGGCACCCAATAGAAAGAAAAGTATCCCCGAGATGTCTCCCAGATGCGATATCAGGGAATTGTTAACTGCTATTTTGTTGGACGTGAAGAAAATGTAGGCCACCCAGCAGAGTACCCCGGTAATCAGGGCTGAGGCTGTTTTATTGACTTTGATTGTATTCTCAAAAGCAATGGCACAGTATCCAAGAACGAAAATGACAAGTAATAAAATTGTCATACTTTTTGTTTAAGATTAATTCATTTGGATAATTTCAAGCGTTTTAAGTGACAGTTTAGATTTTCCCCGAATATAAATCTTCAACTGGGAAAATCAGATCATAGTCATTCCAGTTTAAATTTCCTCCAACTATCTTAAATTCTTTGAATTTTGACTCATCCAGGTATTTGCGAATCGAAGGGTGAAATGAATTTTCTAAGAATGGTTTGAAATCAATAAGTTTTTTGCTGTCATCACTGAAGGTAACTCTTATTGCAAAATCACCAATAAACTTTGCTGATTTCACTTGTATGAAATCAACAGAATTTTCCAAATATTCTACTGTTATTTTCATTTGATTTTAGTATTAATTTTTTCAAATTCAACATCCTTATGATAAACAAAGTAATCAATCCATTTCTGAACTATTTGATTAGAATAAACTTCTAAAAAAACTTCAAAGTCTTTTAGATTATTTCCTTTTAATGGTTTAAACCCTTTTATTGATTTGATTTTAATCTCAACAATTTTTCCATCTACAATATAGAATTCAGCTTTACTCTCATACTCACCGTATTTCCCATGGACATGAATCGGTTCATGTTCATTTGAATAGAAAAATAATAAGATTCCTAAATACTCAAAAATCCTTGGCATGATAAAATTTTTAAGGTTCAGTAATTAAGTTCTAATCTAATTTCAGCACTTCCAAAAACGCCTTCTGCGGTACTTCTACATTCCCGATTTGCTTCATACGTTTCTTGCCTTTCTTCTGTTTCTCAAGCAATTTACGCTTGCGGCTGATATCACCACCGTAACATTTGGCAGTTACATCCTTACGTACTGCCTTGATGGTTTCCCTTGAAATGATTTTGGCACCAATGGCAGCCTGAACTGCGATATCGAATTGCTGACGGGGGATTAATTCCTTTAGCTTCTCGCACATGCGTTTCCCCAGTGGAACGGCATTATCCACGTGTATTAAACACGAGAGTGCATCCACCGGTTCACCGTTTAACAGAATATCCAGTCGGATGAGTTTAGAAGGGCGGAATCCGTTCATGTGGTAATCAAAAGAAGCGTATCCCTTTGATATACTCTTGAGGCGGTCGTAAAAGTCAAATACGATCTCACCCAACGGTAAGTCGTAAATCAGTTCCATGCGGTTGCCCGATATGTAATTTTGTTTCACCAGTTCTCCACGTTTTCCCAGGCAAAGGGTCATGATCTGTCCGATATAGTCGGTACGGGTGATGATGGAGGCACGGATATAAGGTTCTTCAATCCGGTCGATGGCCATAATATCCGGCAATCCGGAAGGATTATGCACTTCGATCAATTCACCCTTATTGGTGTAGACTTTGTAGGATACGTTGGGTACCGTGGTAATGACGTTCATGTCAAATTCCCGTTCCAATCTCTCTTGGATAATTTCCATGTGGAGCATTCCCAGGAATCCGCAACGGAAACCAAAGCCAAGTGCTGCTGATGATTCCGCTTCGAAAGTCAGGGAAGCGTCATTCAGTTGTAGTTTCTCAATCGACGAGCGAAGATCTTCAAAATCTTCCGTCTCGATAGGGTAGAGGCCTGCAAACACCATGGGCTTCACTTCCTGGAAACCTTCAATGATCTTGGGACAGGGACGTTTTACATGAGTAATGGTATCCCCGACTTTTACTTCTTTCGAGGTCTTAACCCCGGAGATGATATATCCCACGTTCCCCGCACTGAGTGTTTGACGAGGGGACATGTCGAGTTTCAAAACCCCGATTTCATCAGCGGTGTATTCCTTTTCTGTATTTACAAATTTAACCAGGTCACCTTTGTTGATCGTTCCGTTGACGATTTTGAAATAGGCGATAATACCACGGAATGAGTTAAACACTGAGTCGAAGATCAGGCATTGCAACGGTGCCTCAGGATCTCCTTTTGGTGCAGGAATTCGCTCGATGACTGCCTGTAGGATATCTTCAACGCCCATTCCCGTTTTACCGCTGGCCCGGATGATTTCCTCCCGTTTACAACCGATCAATTCCACGATCTGATCCTCCACTTCCTCAGGCATGGCATTCTCCATGTCCATCTTATTCATGATCGGGATGATTTCCAGGTCATGCTCTATGGCCATATACAAGTTGGATATCGTCTGTGCCTGAATGCCCTGGGTGGCGTCAACGATCAGCAAGGCACCTTCGCAGGCTGCAATGGATCGGGATACTTCGTACGAAAAGTCGACATGTCCCGGAGTGTCTATCAAATTTAAAACGTATTGTTCTCCTCCAAACTTAAAATCCATTTGGATGGCATGACTCTTAATGGTTATCCCACGTTCACGCTCCAGATCCATGTTGTCGAGCACCTGCGCCTGCAGGTCTTTCCCGGCAACTGTATTTGTAAATTCAAGTAAACGGTCGGCTAAGGTACTTTTCCCGTGATCGATGTGGGCTATAATGCAAAAATTGCGGATTCTGTTCATTCGTAATTTTCTTCAGTTTTATGTTTGTTTGCAAAAATACAAAAAAATCATGAATAATGAATTGTCCGTTGCAAGAGCTATCGTATGAATTAAGTATTCTTCATTGTTTTTCAGTGCTTTGTATTTTTTGCGCTGAGATTATCAAATTGCGGTTTAGATGATGTACTTTTGTAGAAGATTACCTACTCCTCAGCTTTTTGATAACCTGAGAAAAAAATAAGTTCAATCCATTTTAAAAGAAAGAATGAAAATCCTCCTTAAAACTATAGTATTATTCGTTATCATACTGTCAGGAGTAGCTTGCGATGATATGAAGGACGTTCCAACCCCTGTCGTCTTGCCATTAACACCCGGCGAGACAGGCCAATTGTACGTGCTCTCCGAAGGGTTGTTCAATATGAACAACAGCACACTGAACCTTATTAATTTTACAAACCGGACCATGAACCCCGACTATTTCCTGTTCCAAAACAACCGGGGGCTGGGGGATACTGCCAATGACATGAAGCTTTATGGGGGTAAATTGTGGATCGTGGTCAATGTATCTTCCCAGGTGGAAGTAGTGAATGCACGAACAGGTATGTCTTTAAAGCGTATACCCTTATTTAATGATAAAGGTGTAGCCCGGCAACCCCGTTATATTACCTTCTCCGGCAACAAGGCTTATGTGTGCTCCTTCGATGGTACAGTTTCAAGGATTGATACCACTTCCATGGCTATCGAAGCAGTGACTGCAGTTGGTCGTAATCCTGACGGCATCACTGCTGTGAACGGAAAGCTGTATGTGTCCAATTCCGGAGGCCTGGATATCCCGAATTATGATAACACAGTTTCTGTAGTGGATATAAGCTCGTTTAAGGAGATAAAAAAGATTACGGTAGGGTTGAATCCTTTTAAGGTGGAAGTCGATAGTGAGGGAGACGTATATGTGGTTTCACGTGGTAATAATGGTAGCATCAAGAGTACGTGGTGCCGGATAAACAGTCAGACGGATGAAGTGGTGCAAACCTTTGCTGATTTGCCGGTAGTCAACTTCACCATTCATAACGATACAGCCTATCTGTATAACTTCGATTACGTAAAAAGTACCTATTGGGTCAAGACTTTCGACTGTAAAACTGAGCAGCTCATTTCCGACAGTTTCATAACCGATTCCACCATCCTTGAACGACCCTTTGGAATCTATGTCAATCCCACCAATGGCAATGTCTATCTCACCGATGCCAGGAACTACACGGTCAAAGGTGACTTGCTCTGTTTCTCCCGCAAAGGCAAGCTGCTCTATAAGATTGAAAAGATAGGGCTGAATCCCAATTCTGTAGTAAGAACCCCCGGCCCCTAAAGGGGGGGTAAGACCTGGTTCTTTCAGGGTCTGGGGCTTTATTCTTGTCCCGTTTATTGCTAAGTTTCTTTCTTTCTTTCTTTCTTTCTTTCTTTCTTCCTTCCTTATTCCCCTTTAGTACCTAATCTCTCAAATCCTTGTTTTTTATGGCACAATATTAATAGGAAATACTTTTATTATAACGAATCAGCCACATAAAACTTCTCTTATCTGTGTAAATCAGTGTAATCTGTGGACAATCCTATTTTTCTTATCTCTTGTTTTACCGCAGTATTTTTCTTATCCGTTTTTATCCGCTCAATCCGCGTTTATCCGCGTTCAAATCTTGGTTCTGGCTTGTCCAGGTTAGGGGTTAGGGGTCATCCCCAACTGTCTGTACGTTTCCTTGAGCTGCTCTTCGTCATCGGTTATCACCAGCACCGAATCCCCTGCTTCCAGCTGGGTATTTCCCCGGGGAATAAAATAGCGTTCATTCCTTTTTACCATGACCACCAGGGTTTTATCCGGCAGAGACACATCCATAATCCTTTTCCCGTTCTTCAGCATCTCTTGTTTAATGGTTATCTCACTCATGGCCGATTTGATATCGTCCGAGAACTCCACGTCAAACTCCTTTAGCTTTTTCGACCGCGGTGACGGTAAATCCAGTTTTAGCCAGTGTGCCATCATCGATACCGTGGTGCCCTGAATCAACAGGGAGAGGATGGTAATGAAAAATACAATATTGAACATGGTCTTGGCATGAGGGAGGGCGCTGATCCATGGATAGGTGGCAAATATGATTGGAACTGCTCCCCGCAACCCTACCCAGGATGTAAAGAAACGTGCCTTCACCGTCATTCCGTTGAAAGGTGTCAGCGATAGCATAACAGCCAGTGGCCTCGATACCAGGATCATAAATAATCCGATTAAAATACCCACTCCGGCAATGGGTAATAGTTCCTTTGGATTCACCAGCAACCCCAGGGTCAGGAACATGATGATCTGGAATAACCAGGATAGCCCATTGAAGAACTTCATCGAACTTCGTTTATGGACAAAGCGCCGGTTTCCCATCAACAAACCTCCTGCGTAGACTGCCAGATAGCCGTTTCCGCCAATGAAGCTGGTAAATCCATACAGGAAAAACATGACAGCCAGCAGCATGACCGAATACAACGCATCATTATCCAGGTTTATTTTATTGATAAATCGAACTGCCAATGTCCCAAATAGTAATCCGGAAGCAGATCCAAGGATAAGTTGTTTGAAAAACTCAAAGGCCACCAACCATCCGCTAAGGTGCGGTGTCTTCAACATTTGAATCAACAAGATCGTCAGTAAAAAAGCCATGGGGTCATTACTACCGCTTTCCAGCTCCAGCAACGGGCGGATGTTTTCCTTGAGCGATAAACCGTGTGAGCGTAAGATAGAAAACACGGAGGCCGAGTCGGTCGATGACAATATACTACCCAGCAGGAGCGATTGTAGGAAGGTAAAGGCTACAGTCTGAAGAAAATTATTTGTCAGCCAGTAAATAAACAGGGCAGTCAGGAAAGCCGTCAGCAGGATACCCACCGTTGCCAGGGCAATTCCGTGAAACACGATAGGTTTTATCTCGGCGAAATGCGTATCCATTCCTCCTGAAAAAAGAATAATGCTCAGTGCCACCACTCCGATATATTGCGTGATCCGGGGTGAACTGAATTGCAGGCCCAATCCATCACTGCCGGCAATGATTCCGATCAATAAAAACAACAGCAGGGTAGGAACCCCATACCTCGAACCGGTCTTTCCTATCAGCAGGCTAAAGAGCAACAAGATCGAGGCTATGAGCAGGAACAGATCGATTGACATAAGTTTACTTATTTAAAAGTGTTATTTTCAATGACTACAAATTTATGCATTTAAATCAAACCCACCACATTAAAGCCCATTTAAATATTCAGGTATTTACAACTTGCTTTTTTATTTTCCTTTTTTTTTCTCCAAGGGTTTTGTAGATTCAAAAAAAGCCGTATATTTGCACCCGCTAAGCGAAAATGGTACCATAGCTCAGTTGGTAGAGCAAAGGACTGAAAATCCTTGTGTCCCCGGTTCGATTCCTGGTGGTACCACCCAAAAGAAAGCTAACAAACTAATAATAAGTTTGTTAGCTTTCTTTTTATTTGTATTTGCACAACATTTGCACAACATCTAATGACTGGTTGCCAATTACTTATTAAAATATACATTCTTCTTGTATGTTGATAATATGAAAGGTTAATTGATTATACAAGTCATTCTAAGTCATAAAAGCCCAAAGTTTTTATTTTTATTACTTAGATGCACTTGAGTATTCACCTATCACTGCTAACAGAGGCTGATTTTAATGCCCACCTTAGCACTTTTCTCTTTCTGCTGTTGCAACTGGACTATTCAACAAAAAAAGACCACTAAAAAGTGGCCTTTTAAATAAAATGAAAATCAATTTGAAGGTTTCCCCGCACCCTGCATCCTTGTGCAATATGTCATCGATATTCTTAAAAGTCTGTTCAAACATAAATAATACGCTAATTTTTAAAACTCTACAAAACTACACAATTCAGATGACAAAACCGATAGTTTGTTAATCTAATTTCTTTAATTGCATACCCCTCTTCATCTCCTTTTTTCATACCGCCCCAAGCCCCTAAAGGGGATGTTAATTACTATCGGCTCCTATATTTCAAATGTATTATCGGTACTTACAACAGATGAAAAATTACCTCGTATACCACTCTTCAAGTCCCCTTTAGGGGATTTAGGGGCGGTTATTTCCTCTTAATAAGCTTATCCTCTTTCTCCTCCGCATAATTTTCGAATGCCAGTTTCAATCTATCCAGGAAAGGTGTCTTCTCGTTCCGGTTAGTAGCCCGCGCCAGCTTTACTTCCACATTCTTAATATCCCGTCCGAATAGATCCATGAAATAATCGATTAATTCTTTTCGGGTAAGTGGATTACCGTCTTTTCTTACGAGGGAATTCGTTTTTTGTATTGCTGTTACTAGTTCCAGCAGGTCGGTATCTGAATCCTTCCATTGAAACGGGCAATCATTCGATGTTTTCTTAGGAATAGCTGCCGGTGCTACCTGTTGGATCAAAGTAGCTGTTTTCAACTCTAATTCCTTTTGTTTCTCAATTCGCAATGTTTCAATTACCTGCAAATCTTCGACACTATGATAATAAAATGCATTATAAAAGTAATAAATTTGGTTACCCGATAACTCCTCATTTTGCAGTTGCCATAATTTCAAATCAACTTGGTCGGTCGCTAATCGTTTTTCTTCTGATCCTGGGCCTGATTTTTCATACCCTTCAAGTGAATTCGATAAATTGAATTTCTGAATTGTTTCCATAGCAGTCGAATCATTCGCTCTATGCTGCTCATCTGCTTCGTGATCAGGGTTTTCTGATTTTATCCTTTTTTTTGAATAAACCTCTAACTTTACAGCGATAACTTCCCGATCAGTTTCATGAACGTAATTTAGGAGTTCGCATTGATCTAGTATGTATTTCTTAAGTGCCTCAATTGAAATTTCCTGTTTCCCATAAATTGTCCCAACTACTTCATTGGTGTTATTCAACAATTCATTCAGTGCTTTTTCTTTTTTGTTCTTCATGTGTTTTTAAATAAATTAGGAATCAATTCTGTTTTCACTGGTGGCATACTTAAATTTTAATATATACAAAGTATCAACAAAAATACACATTTATTAAAATAATACATAATTAATTCCAAATTATTTTCAATAGTCGTTAAATATCTGAATAAATAAATTCACTTTCCCACCTTATTTCAATACCGTGTGGCATACCTACCCATACAAAGACTCCTGCCTACTAAGTGCAAGTGACATGAGATATTGCATACATATTGCATACATAACGCATAGATAACGCATATACAACGCATACTTATTTAAGAATGCAATTGCTATGCGTTACTTTTGCAATACGAATTAAATTAGTATCTTTGGCATCATTTACCTTTCACTTAGTTTGCAGGAGGTTTCGTATAGGTAGGGGGTAGGTAGTTCATAGTTTACAGTTTACAGTTTATAGTCGGTAGTCGGCAGTCAGTAATCAGTAGTTGATGATCGGTAAGTATTTAACAAACAGTCAAATAAGTAACGAATAAGTCAAAAAACTTAATCAACATAATCAACTAATTAACCAAACAACATGGCAAGCATCAAAGGAGCAATTCAAATGACAGGGGGCATCAAGGGTGTTTCCTTTTACAGTCTCAGGGGGAATGACAAGGTATTTATGCGGACAAAAGGTGGTCCAAGC
>CAIYOZ010000287.1 GCA_903927945.1 uncultured Bacteroidales bacterium
CTGTTTCTCTTTATTTCCCATATCCGACAAACCGCTTGCGTCTAACCGATTCTTCTTTTTATCGGTTTGACGCATAAAAGACAAACAGTATCATCTATATTCCCATATCCGACAAACCGCTTGCGTCTAACCGATTCTTCTTTTTATCGGTTTGACGCATAAAAGACAAACAGTATCATCTACATTCCCATATCCGACAAACTGCTTGCGTCTAACCGATTCTTCTTTTTATCGGTTTGACGCGTAAAAAGATAAACACATTTACTTTATTCCCATATCAGACTAACCGCTTGCGTCTAACCGATTCTTCTTTTTATCGGTTTGACGCATAAAATGATAACACTTTCAATTTTATTTTCTATATCCGACAAACCGCTGAAATAAGCGGTTTGTCGGAGTTGTTTGCTAAAACTTAACGATACTCCATTCTGTAGCCCCTTCCACCAGGTCATACGTGGCACCGCGTACTGTGGCTTCATCTTTTCTCTTATCACGCACCACCGCTTCGTCTGCCTCAGGGTGCATGAACTTCGTCCAAAATGGGTAAATATCATTGAACCTGCCGGTGATCTTTTCAAACACATATTGCGGGCTCCCCTGGTTTACCTGATCATCGGTGCCGCCCACCAGATGGATGATGAATGTCACGGTAATCGTAACCAACGTATCGGCCGGCGTAACATAATTCACTTCATAACGCGTCCGGTTATCTGCCGATACACCCTCATTCCTGAACCGGTACTCCTCTTGGGCATTCATCGCCACACTGTCAGCAAACTGCCGTACATCCCGTGCATTAAACGTGATATACTTCAGTGATTGCGCACTGACAGTCAGCACCATCAGGAGAAATAAGAAAGTCAGTATTGTTTTCATTGGTTCTTGGTTGATTGGTTAATTAGTTATTTGGTTGATTAAGTTGATTGGTTGATTAAGTTGATTAAGTTGATTGCTTAATCAGTTGACTGTTAATCACTAATCGTTTATCACTTATCATTAATCACTAATCGAACTACCGACTACCGACTTCCGACTATAAACTACCGACTATAAACTATTCCTCAAATATTCCTCAATAACCTCCACGCACTTATCCAGCTCTATCTTGCTGGTATCGATTGTCAGGTCATAATTCCGTGCATCTGCCCAGTCCTGACCTGTAAACGATTTCCAGTGCTGTGCCCTTTCCTTGTCACTCTGTGCCATCATCCGTTCCGCCTCTTCCCCCGACACATGATACAGTTTCTTGATCCTGCCTTTCCGGGATTCGTCGTCACCATGTAAATAGATACGGGTATGGTTCGGATGATCCCGCAGGATATACGATCCGCACCGCCCTATGATCACTGCCGAACGTTCCTTGGCAATTAATTCTATCACTTCCGCTTCCGCCTGATACAATTCCTTGTCCGATGGGCCCAGCAACTTAGGTGGAACATAGATCCCCGATGAAAAAGTATTAAATTGCATGAATAGTTCCCAGAATGAAAGCAACTTTTCATCGCTCGGTGCTATGTCCTCTTCCACTATTGAAAACTGCTTTGCCACCTGGTTTATGATTTCACGGTCGGCATAGAATATGTCCAGCTTCTTCGCCAGCTGTTGTCCGATGTAGGCCCCTCCGCTCCCCAACTGGCGGCTGATCGTAATTACAAACGTTTCCTCCTTTTTCATTTTACTACCTCCCTGATTTTACTGTTTTTTCAATGGAATGCCTTTCGACCTGTCATTTCCGAACTTCTATTTATGAAATACAAATCTACTGAATTTTTCTATTATTTAGTAAAATTATAAATTTTATTTGATATAACCCGTTTTACAGCTAAAATTCGTAGGGTTTTGTCCTAACTTGCTCTCTTTATGGTCTTACCTTCGTCTTTGCAAAGTCTGAGGTATAAATACAATTTAAATAGGGTTTAAATAGGGTTTAAATACATATACCATGCATATACCATGTATATACAATGCATATACCATGCATATACAATGTATTTATATAGATGCATTGTATGTACATTGATATTTCATTGTACGCACATTGAATTGAGTAATTATATATAATTGCACCCTATTTAAACCCTATTTAAATTGTATTTATACCTCAGAATCAGACATGACGAAGGTATGACAATGTACACAGACAGGGAGAATCATTATAACTGGAAATGAATGGTAGAAATGGCTACTAAAAAGCACGAATAAAGAAGAGTGCTATCGATCTCACACTATTTTGCAGGGGACCATGGCATCTTCATCCACCGTATAGATGGCGCAAAGGCGGTGATATCCATCGGCAATGATGACCTGATCGTTTACAGGGTCGCGTACCAACAGGATGGGAGAGAGTTTCTTTGCATTGGCAATCCTCGCCTTGTCTTTTTCAACATGCGAATTACTCACCCCCAACAATGACAGCCTGGAAGCCCTGAAAATATCCTTGGCTTTAAACGTGCTCATTTTTTCAGCTTTGAGTTTTTCAACCAGCTTTGAAGTGGTATCACGATCGTATACCAGCAATAAATACGATTCGGCAGCCGTATAATCATGGTCTTCCGGTTCGGAAAACCACCTGATTTTTGTTTCATCTTTCATGGCAGCGTCTTAGATTAGCAGAGGTTGCAGTTCAATGTAACTTTACAGTTGAAACAATCGGAAAGGAAATTATGTTTCGGGAATTTTATCGATGAAACTATTAAAAATGACAGAAAGGGAAAGCAAACTGCTTTCCCTCTCTGTCAAAGGATTTATTGGAATAAACCGAAGATTTATTGAATAACCAGGTCGTAAGACATTCGGGCCTGAATGCCATTGATCTTATCCAGATTCCTGACCTGTTGGAACAGGGTATACTGTTCGCCCAGTTGCGCTTTCAACAGGCTGGTTTGAATGTCTTTGGTGAAGCTCTTCATGAATTTGGTGGCGAAGTCTTCCTTTTCGGGGTATTCGCTAATGTTATAGCTGCTTAGTTTTGCCTTATCCACTGCCAGTTTAACGGCATCATTCAGGCCTCCGAGCTTATCAACCAGTCCTATTTTCAAGGCATCTTCCCCTGTCCATACACGTCCTTCGGCAATGGCCTTGATTTGATCGGGTTTCATTTTACGGCCTTCGGCACAGCGGCTGACAAACAATTCGTAGCCGCGGTTGATATAATTTTGCATCAGGTCACGTTCTTCGGGTAGAAAAGGCCGGTTCACGGAGATGAAGTCACTCATTTTATTGGTTTTCACACCGTCGTAGGTGATGCCCAGCTTTTCGTTCAGTCCGCTAATGTTGGGGATCACACCGAAGATACCGATAGAGCCGGTGATGGTGTTGGGTTGCGCTACAATTTTATCGGCCATGCAGGCAATGTAGTATCCACCCGAGGCTGCATAATCGCCCATCGATACGATCAACGGCTTCTTGGCCTTGAGCATTTTCAGGGCATGCCATATCTGTTCGGAAGCATAGGCACTTCCACCGGGTGAGCTGATGCGGAATACCACGGCTTTCACCTGGTTGTCCTTGGCTACATCGTTGATTGTTTTCACCATGTTTTTGGCTACGATGCCCTCGCCTTCGTTGTCGGTTATTTCACCCACGGCATAAATAATGGCGACCTTGTTTTTATCGAACTTACTGGTATCGGCGACACGCATCATGGCCGAATGTTTCACAAACACGAGGTCATCCCCTTTCTTGAGGTTCTTGTCACATTTTTTCAACACACCCTCTACCTGGTCAATGTAGACCAGCGAATCGACCAATGCATATTGTTTTGCCTTTTGCGTAGGCTGGAACATCATCACTTCGTCGGCATAGGTGTTCAGCTTTTCGAACGGAATGTGACGCGATGCGGATACTTCCTTGAGGATAGTGTTCCAGATTGAATTCATGAATACATTCACCTGCAACCGGTTGGCATCACTCATCTTGGTGTTAACCAAGGGTTCCACAGCTGATTTAAAAGTACCCACCTTGACAATCTGCATTTCGATACCCAGCTTGTCGAGCGTCTTTTTAAAGAACATGGTCTGGGCGGAGAGTCCTTTCAATTCGAGCATACCGCTTGGATTGATGAGGATTTTATCGGCACATGATACCAGGTAGTACATCCGTTGCGAGTAGTTATCGGCATAAGCTACCACGAACTTCCCTGACTTTTTGAAATCGAGGAGTGCATTGCGTATCTCCTTGATGGAGGCTATCCCACCCGAGAGTGAACCGCCCTTAAGGTAAATGCCCACGATCTTGGGATCTTTCTTTGCCTTGTCAATGTTGGACAGTATATCGTCCAACCCGATGGAGTTTTCGGTTGTCTTACCCATTGCCTGGCTGATGGCACCTGAGAAAGGATCGTCCTGTGACCGGTCGACCAACATGCCTTCCAGGGGTAATTCATACACAGAGTTTGCTTTGAGTACGGTAGCAGATTCACCGGCACCGGCAAAAGCTCCTATGATCGCGAAGGATATCAGGACAAAGAGCAACGTGGCAATAAATACACCGACGATGGTGGCCAGGGTGAATTTCAGGAACTGTTTCATACACGGTGGGGTTAAAGGTTATATTTTAAATTAATTTTAAGATGCAAAGGAAAACATTCTTTTTCGAATCACAAAACAATCTATCAGAAACCTTTCATCGTTCAAACCTTTTATCATCCAAACCTTTCGTCGTCTGAAGGACACGAAAGCGTTTTCTTGAATTCTCAAAAAAATGCTAAAAGGCAGATCGATAAAAACCTTTCGTCGTCCGAAGGACACGAAAGCGTTTTCTCTAATTCATTTGTATTTTCAAGAAGACACTTAAAGGTACTTCGTACGCTTTAAGGTTTGGAATTGAGATAAACCTTTCGTCGTCCAAAGGACACGAAAGCGTTTTCTTTAGTTCATTTGTAACTCAAGAAGACGCTTAAAGGTACTTCGTACGCTTTAAGGTTTGGAAGTCGTTTTATTCAATCGAAAACTTCGATACCTTTATATCTGCTTCAAATTCAGGGACTGAAGGTATACACCCATGATATAAGATAAAGTATTCTTTGCCACCATAAATTTTCATCACTAATTCTCTATTTAAACGAGTTGGTTTCTCAGAAACTAATGAAGTATACGAACTCCAGGGATAAGCTGCCATTGTATTGGATAAACGTGCTTTAACCGGATTTTCGTGGATATAAGCTATAGAACGTTGGATATACCATTCATTCTCTATCATTTTACGTTCGAATGGATGTTCAAACAAACTGCCTGAACGATTGTATGTTTTATTTATTGATTTGGAATAAGTATCGAACAGGTGCGCAAACTGAGACGAAGGATTTGGTTTTTTATCTGTTATTAATCTCTTTTTGTTATTATCGAATAAATGTAATTCTGAAAATGTTTTTATCTCGCTTTCTTCTTTTATCCTTATGGCAAAATGAAAGTGATTTGACATTAAACAATATGCCAATGTATCTGAAACGGGTGAAATATATTTTGCATATAGGGTCAAGAAATATTTATAATTATCAGGCTCCCTGAATAATATTTCTCCATTATTCCCTCGATTATAGATATAATAATACTGTCCGTATTCTAATGATTTTTTTTCCATTATGAATGATTTTAATTATCAAAAC
>CAIYOZ010000288.1 GCA_903927945.1 uncultured Bacteroidales bacterium
ACTCCGCTTAGCAGGAATGTTTTGGACATTTGGTCACAGTTTGAATTCTTAAGCCCTAAAATACTGGGGATGCAGATGGCAGAATATAAGAACACCTTTGTGAAGTACACCACCATCACTAAAAAAGTGAATGGGATGAAACTCAAAAAGGAGGTGATCGATGGATATGAGAATATTGACTACCTGTATTCTATCATCAAGCATTACGTTTATGAATGCGACCTGAGCCTGGATGTTTCAAAATGGTATTATGACCGGAGTTATGAAATCGATGATGAAGTGGAGCAGGAATACAACCGAATTAAAGAGTTTATGCTTAATCATGAGTATATGATGTTTAAAAACAATAAAATATTTCTTGAGATGATCCAGCAGATGCAACATGCCTATTGCTGCACTCCGCATAAATTCGGGATAGTCGAAAAGATACTTGCAGATGTTCCTGAAGATAAAACAATTATTTTTTGCAAGTTCCTCCGGAGCACAGAGGTTCTGACGAAAATGTTTCCCAAAGTGAAGGTATTGACCTATGGGAAACATGCTTATGGTTTGAACCTGCAGGAATACAACAACGTGATTTTCTTCGACAAAACAATGGATTACGCGCTCCGGCTGCAAGCCGAAAGAAGGGTGTTCCGGAATGGTCAGAAAACAGATTGCAACTATTACGATCTAACAGGGAATAACGGTCTTGAAAAAATGATCGACCGGAATATCAGTAAAAAGGAAACTATGCTGAATTACTTTAAAAGAGTATCATTTGAACAATTAATGAGTGAATTATGAATAAATGGAAATACGGTGATTCATGGGAGAAATACCCAATTGAATCTAATCAAATATGGGAATTAAAGGAGGATAGATCTATGATATCCGTTCATGATATCCTTAATTCATTTCCAGAATATATGCTGGATGCAGACTTGGTTTATTCAGATCCACCCTGGAATCTGGGTAACGCGAATACATTTCATACTAAAAACGATTCAGGGTATTATATCAATTCATTTTCTGAATTCTACAATTCATTTTTCAATCTTATCCAGAAAATTAATCCCTTGGTCTGCTACGTAGAAATTGGAAAGCAGAACCTGAAAATATTCCAGGATAAAATTTCAGAGTTATTCCCGGTTGTTCAATCATGGGAAATCACCTATTATCGTAAAAGTCCTTGTTACTTAATTAGAGGAGGCCAATTAGAAAGCAGCTTTGATTTTACTGGCAAAGACGATGAACAAACGCCACTCCTGGCAATACAAAATGAAAGCTGTAATTGCATTGCAGATTTATGTACCGGCAGGGGTTTAACCGCAGTTGCAGCTTATCAGATGGGTAAAAGATTTGTTGGCACTGAATTGAATAAAAGGCGGCTTGCTGTTACTATCGAACGGGTATCAAAAATAGGAGGAATCTATGAAAATACAGTTTCTTAAAGATACCTCAAAGGCTATCATTAAAGATACTCCTAACGGTACAGTAGTTGTTTATCATTCGATGTATAAACCTCCTGAAGTTCCGGGAGCAATTTATATGGAATGGGAAAAGTACCGAGTAATGTTTAGCGAAGTTGAAACAACCTGTTTGATTCTGGTTGGATTAAATCGGATGATTAATCCTTCAAATCGATGCGAAATGGTGAACGATTATTTGCAGGTTATGACACAGAATTTACGAAAGATTGTAATCGACTCTTCGCCATTTATCGGAGAGCCATGGAGGGTATGGTTTCATTACT
>CAIYOZ010000289.1 GCA_903927945.1 uncultured Bacteroidales bacterium
CATATCGGGACTTTCATGCTATCTCCACAGGCTTATACCTTAGCAACTACCTGTTTATGTGAACTGGCATGGAGCATGAAGGAAAAATACAATAAGATCCTCCAATACCTTGACTTGGGGGGTGGATTTCCATCTTCCAATACGCTAAAAGGAGCCTATTTACCCGGTTCTGACACCCTACCCTCACTCGATCAGTTTGCAGATGCGATTACGGATGTAATCCTTGGATTTGGATTTAAACAGGAGGATTTACCCTTACTTATCCTGGAGACGGGCAGGGCATTGATAGATGATGCCGGGTACCTGTTGGGCACTGTGATAGCTTCAAAACGGTTGTCGGATGGACGTAGGGCTACAGTCCTCGATTTCGGCATCAACAATTTGTATACTTCCATTTGGTACGATCATAAAGTGAGTCCGGCCCAGGCAATTGGAGATTATACGGAAGAAATGGTGCTGTATGGTCCGCTGTGTATGAATATTGACATTGTGAGGGAAAGCATCACACTACCCTTGCTGGAAAAAGGGAACCACCTGGTGGTTCATAAAGTGGGAGCATACAATTTAACGCAGTGGATGCAGTTTATCACCCTGCGACCCAACGTGGTGCTCATTGACGTTGAAAACAATACACACGTCATCCGTAAGGCGGAAACACTGGAATACATAGAAGCATTGGAAAACGTTCCGGACCACTTGAGATAGTAAGCAGTAGGTAGTCAGTAGTTGGTAGTCCAGAAGTATACCTATCAATTTAGTCACATGAAATGATCAAAAAATCGCTACATACATTCCGCACACTTATACTTCCGGCGACCCTAAACAGTTATTCGGTGGTATTCTTCTTCAACAACAGGTTTTTGGCTTGTATATTGATGATGGTTACCTTTTTTAATTTCATGGCCGGGCTGAGTGGTTTATTGGCGACATTGATGGCGGTATTAATAGCCAATTCAATGAACCTGGACAAGTTGCAGCTAAAGCGGGGACTGTTCAGTTTCAATGCACTGCTCACAGGAATTGGAATGGGTACCTTTTTCGAGCCGAGCCTGGTATTCTTTACCTTGCTGGCATTTTCGGCTCTATTGACGTTAATGCTTTCGGTGAGCTTAAGCGGATGGTTGAATAAGTATGGACTTCCGGTATTGAGTATCCCTTTCGTCATTACGTTTTGGTTAATCGTATTGCCATCCTCCCAGTTCGAGAATCTGGGACTTACTCAACGGAATATTTATTGGATGAACGAGATGTATGCGGTAGGCGGGACTCATCTGTTAAACTTTTTCCAGAGCATAGATGCTTTACCGGTTCATAACCTGGTGGATATATACTTACGCTCCATGAGTTCCATATTTTTTCAGAACAATCTGATTACGGGAATTTTAATCGCAGTATCCTTATTAATATGTTCCAGGATAGGATTTTCGTTATCGATTGTAGGTTTTCTGTCAGCTTATTGCTTTGCACAGTTTTCGGGATCGGCAGCCATCAGTATCACCTATTATAACATTGGGGCTAACTACATTATGGTGTCCTTTGCCATAGGAGGGTTTTTCCTGATACCTTCCCGCTATTCGTATATGTGGACAGTCTTATTAGTTCCGGTGACGACCATTATATTGCTATTTTTCAATAAATTACTCGGCTCTATTCATTTACCAGTATTTTCATTGCCATTCTCAGTGACAGTAATTCTGTTTATCTATTTTCTTCAACATCGAAAAAGCGCAAAAAAATTAATTTTGACACCCTTTCAATACTATTCACCGGAAGTAAACCTGTACACCTACAATAACCATCAGGAACGGTATTCACATTTTCTTTACTATCCGCTTTACCTGCCTTTTTGGGGAGAATGGACCGTGAGCCAGGCACATGATGGAAAACACACGCATAAGGGGGAATGGGGGAAAGCATTTGATTTTGTGCTGTTGGATGAGGAGCACAAATCATTCAATTCGAACGGCTTGTTGTGTGAAAATTATTATTGTTATAATAAACCCGTATTAGCTCCGGCTGATGGAGTTATAGAAGAAATTACCGATAATATTGAGGATAATGACATCGGGAAGATAAACACCAATAATAATTGGGGGAACACCATCATTATCCGACATTTATCAGGTCTGTACACACAACTGTCGCATTTAAAAAAAGGATCGTTTAAGGTGGTGAAAGGTGAATATGTGAAAAGAGGAGACTTGCTTGCCAGTTGCGGCAATTCGGGAAGATCACCCGAACCTCACATCCATTATCAGGTACAGAATAATCCGGCAATCGGATCAAAAACTCTTGAATATCCCGTAGCCTATTACCTTCAAACTGAAAATAATAGTTCAGTATTGCACCAGTTTTTCTACCCCGGCGTGGGTGATAAAGTATCGGGTGTATCAGACAATCAATTGATTAAAAAAGCGTTTGATATAATGCCTGATTCCAGGTTTACCTTTGGGTATAAAAACGAAAAAGGACTTGAAAAAACCGAATCATGGGAGGTTTTTACGGATGATTATAATTACAAATACTTATATTGCAGGGAAAAAGATACCAGTGCGTACTTTGTAAATGATAGCACGATGTTTTACTTTACTGCCTTTTACGGCGATAAAAAATCATTGCTCTACTATTTCTATCTGACTGCTTACAAGGTGTTTCTGGGGAATGGAGATACTATAACCTTACATGAGGGAATGCCACTAAATATAATACGAAATAAAAAAATAAGTTTGTGGATTCATGACTTTATTGCACCATTCTATAATTACATTCGATTAAATTTTACGATTAAAACCGTTGAAACTCCGGTGATATTTCAGAACGGGAAAGTGGAGTTACAATCGGATATTCAGGTTTCAGTATTTGGGAAAAGCCGCAAAGAAAGCAGTGGGAATATCATTGTGGAAAACAATTGTATTTCAGGATTCAGTTATAAATCAAGTAAGAGGACAATTCAAGCTACATGCATAAATCGCTGATCATTTTTTTATCTTTAGTGCAAATTTTATTATCTACTCAGGTAAGTGCGCAGGAATTAATGACTCCGGTATATGCCGACAGTATCACCTATCAGTACTATTTAAAAGGGGATTGGGAAAAGTTGATTTCGACGGGCAAGGAAGCTATACACGAACATGTTGATTTCAAATACTTACGTCAACGAATCGGGTATGCTTATTTTGTAAAAGGAGATTATTATGCTTCAGAGGAACAATATGAGAAAGCGCTTTCGTTTGACAAGAAGGATTCAATTACACGTATCTATCTATATTACTGCGGCTTGTATACAAACAACGAATCATTAATCCGTTACCGGGTAAGTAAACTTCCGGTAAATGAAAAGAAAAGTCTGCTGGTTAAACCACTACGGGTGTTGGATGCCATTGATGTGGAATACAATTACAGGATAAATCGCGATCAAACCCGATCAAACCCGAATTATTACAGGATAGGTGTAAATTCGCAATTGGGGTACCGATTGAATCTGTATCAATCATTTTCCACCTACGGGCAACGGATTGATTCAACAGGAATAAGTCAGAATGAATACTTTGCCCTGTTAAGCTGGACACTCACCTCCCATATTACATTGAGCACCGGTTATCATTACCTGAGTTCAAACCTGGTGGATACCATAACGTACAGAATCGACCGTAGAATGAAAAGGACCATTATAGATTCAACTTTTTATCCGGGGCATCTGTTTTATGTCGGAGCATCTTACCGGTTGAAAAGATTTGATTTGGGAATAAATGGTTCTATTTTAAGTTATGCCAGCCAATTGACCAAACAAGGCGAAATAAGTGCAGGATATTTATTCCCGGGAAAGTTGAATTTATATGTGAAGAGTTCACTTGATGGAATGATTGATCCAAATAGTCAACGTCTTATTTTTACACAGTCTGTAGGAAGCTTACTATCTCCATTTCTATGGATGGAAGGTAAAATTACGCTGGGTAATTTAAAAAACTATTCGGAGTTTAATGGCCTGTATATTTATAATTCGGACGATGCAACGGATTTTAGGGCCGGATTATCACTCTATTGGTATGTATCAAAAAAGATTACCTTCCTCGCCAATTACAGCTATAACCGCAAAGAATATGAAAATACCAATAATGCAACAGTTTATTACAATCAACATTCAATTACAAGTGGAATAATATGGAAGATTTAAAAAGAAAAAATTTGTTCATAACTATTACCTTCATTTTTATTTGTTTACAGGCACAATCACAGAGTGCAGTCCAGGCTGCGTTTGCCAGAAGTTATGTAGCCGAACAGGCAGGGAGTTACCCAAAAGCGATTTCTGAATTAAAATCTGTTTATAAATCGGATAATTACTTTATGAATATTCGCCTGGGGTGGTTATATTACCTGGACAAACAAAATGCAGCCTCCATCGAATATTATACGATAGCCATATCCTTGAAACCATATGCCATAGAAGCAAAATTCGGGTGCGTGAAACCCTTGAGTGCGATCGGAAGCTGGGATAAAGTGAAAGAACAATACATTCAGATATTGAGGATTGATCCTCAGAACACGATGGCAAATTATTGGTTGGGAGTTATATATTACAATCGGAAGGACTTTTTGAATGCCAATAAACTCTTTGAGAAGGTTGTGAATTTGTATCCATTGGATTATGATTCATTGATTATGCTGGCATGGACGAAATTAAATCTGGGGGCTTTATCCGATGCAAGGGTTCTATTTAACCATGCTATCCTGATACGGCCGAATGACACTTCAGCACTTGCAGGGCTAAGACAGCTGAAATAACTTTATCCATGGAAAAGCAAGGATTAAGTGAATTTCCAGCCTGAGACTGGTTACAATTCACAGTTTATTCTCGTCTGTAAGCAATAGAAATTAATTCCACTGAAGTCTGTGAGAAACGATCGAATTTCCCCAGGTCATTAAAGTAACATTTTTTTGCTTTATCTATATCGATATGTTAATAATACACTTTAAGATTAATCAAGAAACAAAAAAACAAGTCAAACTAAAAAAAGCAGTTACATTTACGAACAAAAGGTGAATTTTGTGGTTTAATGTACTAAGATGTTGAAGTTAATTTATAGTTTGATGAATTTGAATGGTAGTTACCCCTATTACTTACACCAGTCATGTTTTTCTGTAAATTCTCATCCTGCCGTATATATTAGTTATCATTTTCAAAATTTAATCGAATTATTGTATGAGTAATGTGGATACCGTTAAAACGGATATTTTAATCATTGGAGGAGGTCCTTCCGGGTTGGCAACAGCCATTCATTTAGCGGATGTCTTAAAACAATATGATAAGAAAGGCCGTATCTTATTAGTGGAAAAAGGAAGTTCCATAGGCAGTCATATTCTGTCGGGTGCTGTCATTAAGGCAGATATTTTCAAGACCCTTTTACCGGATGTGGATTTCAATGAAATTCCCCTGAATGCCAAAGTATCGTCAGATACCACTGTGCTACTCAGTGAAAAAGGTTCCCTGAAACTGCCATTTCATGTACCCTATATGAATAACAACGGGAATTACACGGCATCACTGGGCCAGATATGCCGTTATTTAGCTAAGAAAGCGGAAGAAAAAGGAGTAGAAATATATCCAGGGTTCTCAATAAATGAAATATTATATCAAGATGGGAAGGTAATAGGAGCTAAAACAATTGATACAGGCCTGGATCATCACGGTCGTCAAATGGACAATTATCAACCCGGCACACGAATAGAAGCAAAACTGACCATATTCGCAGAAGGCACCCGCGGAAGTCTGGCCAAACAGTTGATCAAGAAATACGATTTACAGAAAGGGAGAAACGAACAAATTTATTCCCTGGGTTGTAAAGAATTGTGGAGCGTTCCGGAAGGAAACATCAAGCCCGGTGAAATATACCATACCATGGGGTATCCGCTCAATATGCATGAATTTGGCGGGGGTTTTGTGTATGGATTAAATGACAACAAAGTAGCAGTAGGATTGGTGGTGGGTCTGGATTATCAGGATCCGACATTTGATGTGCATGATGCTTTTCAGGTATGGAAAACGAATCCCTTTATCTCAAAATTCCTGAAAGGCGGTAAATTAGTGGAATATGGGGCAAAAACACTTCCTGAAGGTGGTTATTATTCCATTCCGAAACTATATGTGGATGGTGCACTGATTGTGGGGGATAGTGCAGGGTTTGTTACCATGCCAGCGTTGAAAGGTGTTCATCTAGCCGTTACATCAGGTATGCTGGCTGCCAAAACAGCGTTCAGGGCAATAAGCAACAACGATTTTTCGGAAGTCATCCTCAGAGGGTACGAAACCCTGATTGAAGAGAGTGCGATTTATAAGGATATGTATCCTGTGCGAAATTTCAGGCAAGGATTTTCAAAAGGATTGATATTGGGGGCATTCCATTTTGGGACACAACTCATTACCGGAGGTGCAGGATTCTTTGGTAAACTAAAAACCGAATTAGACAGCGAAGCCACCAAGAAATTAGACGAGTTGACCTTTAAGCCCTTTAAAGAGAGGTTCAAAGGTAAACTTGAATTCGACAAAGTACTCACCTTCGACAAAGCCACGGATGTCTACTTTACAGGGGTGAACCATGATGAGCAACAGATTCCACATTTGCATATCAATAATCCGGCCACCTACGAAACAGTCAATATCAAACAATATGGTGCGCCAAGCCAGTTTTTCTGTTCTGCAGAAGTGTACGAACTCCATACAGACAAACAGGGACATCAGGAAATACGTATTCATGCTGAGAATTGCCTGCATTGCAAGACCTGTGATATCAAATCACCCGGTGATGGAATTACGTGGATGGTACCTAATGGCGGGAATGGACCTGAATTCCAGAATATGTAACCGTTGATAACGTCGTACAATCCGAATAATTCAACATTTCAACATTCAACGATTCATCATTACATAAGCACTAAAAAACAAAGCAATCAATGGCTCTAACAATTATAAGTTTAATAAAACAGGTTCCCCTTCCATCAGAAATGCGTATGGGAGATGATGGGTTGATGGACAGAACAAAAGCAAAATCAATTATTAATATTGACTGCCAGTTTGGACTTGAAGCAGGATTACAACTCAAGAAACAATATCCCGATGCGAAGATGATTGTTTGCTCCATGGGGCCTCCTTCCTTTGAAGTAGCCTTACGAACAGCAATTTCAATGGGCTACGACGAAGCATATCTGTTATCGGACCGAAAACTGGGCGGTAGTGACACGTATGCAACCGGATTGGCGATATCCACCATGTTGAAACATCTGGGCTTTACAAAAGATGCTAAGGAACCTTTTATTGTGCTGGCAGGACGTCAGACCAGTGATGGTGATACAGCCCATGTTCCATCGCAAGTGGCAGAAAACCTGGGGATTCCTCAAGCGACCTTTGTGGAGAGTATTAAAGCCGATGGACAGGGGAATGTGATAGCCAAGCGTATTATTGAAGGCGGCTATCAACTGATGAAATTACCCATGCCTTGTACCATTTCACTGACTCCAACGGGGGTGCCACCACGCAAGCCATCACTGGTGGGAGCGATTAAGGCGCGTAGTCTTCCAATCACAGTATTTGGTATTGATGATATTGGACTCGGGACAGAAAAAATTGGTATCAACGGATCGCCTACCATTGTTGCGAACGTAATCAATCTGGTCAGCGAACGGGCACCGGTGATTATGTCGGAAGGACATACCGATACAGTCATGGTAGACAGCCTGATTACCAATTTCAAAAAAGGCAGGAACATCCTCGAGAAAAAGGAAAAAGTAGAAAAGAAAATACTTGAAAAACCCGAATTCCCGTTCTTTGATAATCGGAACGGTGCTAAGGGAATCCTCACCTGGGCTGAAGTCACCAACGGTAAGATTTCTCGTCCATCGATTGAATTACTCACTCCGGCACGTAAATTAGCGGAACAGTTGGGTAATGACACAAAAATAATGACCCTCCTTATTGGTAAAAATGTAAAAGCCCTTGCTCCTACTCTTTTTGAGCATGGTTCGGATGAAGTGATTGTGGTTGAAAACGACAAGCTGGAAGAATACCTGGTGTTACCTTTTTCGTCCATATTTGCGCAGGTAATCAAAGAACGTAACCCGGAGATTGTATTATTTGGTGCTACAACTTCGGGACGCGAACTGGCGCCACGCATTGGGGTTAAAACGGGTAGTGGAGTAACCGCAGACTGCACAGGATTAGAAATCGGCGAATATATCAACCGTAAAGAGAAAATTATCAATAAACCAATTCTTCATTCACGCCGTCCGACCTACGGGGAAAGTAAGCTGGCGACAATTTTGGGCTTTGTATATCCTCAGATATCCACTGCCCGTGCCGGAACCTTTGAAGTGCCACCAAGAGAAAAAGGAAGAACAGGCTTGTTGTCTGTTTTTATTCCCAAATTGGTTGAGAAAGATTTTGTAGTGGAGATACTCAAAACCGAACGGGACGAAGGCGTGCTGCAAAATCTTTTTGAAGCTGATGTCATTGTGTCCGGAGGACGTGGTACAACCGGTGATGGACTGAAGCTGGTAAAAAAGCTGGCCGAAGAACTCAAATTGCAGGGAGTAAAAGCCGAATGGGCTTGCAGCCGTGTGGTAGTTGACGAAGGAGTAGCTGAATATGCCCACCAAATAGGACAAACCGGTAAAACAGTACGCCCCAAGGTGTACATTGCAGTGGGCATTTCGGGTGCCATCCAACATATAGCGGGAATGAAAGAATCTGAAAAAATTATAGCCATTGATCATAACCCCAAAGCTTTTATTTTCCATTATGCTGATTTTGGGATAGTAGGTGAATACGAGGACATTCTGCCGGAATTGATTGACCGCGTAAAAAGTGGATACACATTTGGAATGGACGTTGTAAAGAATTAAAAAGATTTTAGGAGTTTACATAAAATGGAGTTGTATGGGATGATTACCCATATGTCTCCATTTTTTATATAAAAAGTAAGATTTTGAAGTTAAGCTCAAAATTTAACAAGACTAGATTAAACCAAATTTTGATAACGATTTTTGTATATCTGGCTTCAAGAGATTAATTTTAAATTTAATAACCTTTTATATCTAAATTTGGTGTATTTAATTTAATTTCGTATGTTTGTAGCACGTATAAATATACATGTTTTATTAAATTCACTATAAATAACAACGATTAAAAAAAGTTGCCGGGAATCACTATCACTCACATTTAATCATTAAACAAAAAAAACTATTTATTTTAAGCGTAAAATAAATATCATCTCAGGTAAGTTTCACAGGTAAGTAATGTTTTGTTTTGACATATATTATCACAAAATATCTTTCGCAATTAATAACTTATAAAACCTGCCAAAATGAAAAAACAACATTTAGTTATCGGACTATTATTTTTAATTGTTTTGTTTAGTTTTACTTCGTGTGCACCTGAAAGTAATACTTCAAAAGAATATGGTTTTTTTTGGGGTATCATCCATGGTTTTTTATTTGTATTCGCACTTATTGGAAAATTATTTGGAGTTCATGTCGGATTATATGCTGCCCATAATACCGGTTTCTTTTATTGGTTAGGTTTTATTATTGGAATTGGAGGTTTAAGTGGAAGTGGCGCAGCTTCCCGAAGGAGGTATTAATCAACTCAAAAAACAATACTTCCATGAGAAAAAACAATACTTCTCATAAATGGATATACTTTATCCCACTGTCCATTTTCATGTATTTATTTGGATACATACTAGTACGTATGGTAATTGCAACGATTTTAATGTTATTTTTTCCCTCCATACCAATTGATGTGAGCCAGGATACGGATTTTGGAGGCCATTATGTCTATGCAACAATTTTATTTTTTTTTAAAGATGGATTACCAACCGGTTTTGCCATTTTCCTGGGTGTGAAATTTGTTCCAAAATACACACAGAGAGTCTTTGCAGCATTCTTTGTTGTTTGGATTTTATACGTTTGCTTTAATTCGTATTTTTTGGTATTTCAAAATACTGATTATTCTTCCGTCGTTTTTCTTCTTTTAGTATCTTCCATACTTGGTCAACTTGTCAGTATTATTTTTGCGGGTTACTTTCTAAAAAGACATAATACATCGAGCGAAAATAGGTCCAAAGCAAAAATTTACAATCCTGATTATTTTTAAGGAACTACTGACAGCATCTGAAGTTATTAATTAGCGACCCTGCAATTATTCATACATTCGACTCCAACAATTTGGTTCAATAAGTCATTTAACCGATTTTCATTCAACTAAAATAAACCATAATCATTCAAATGTGTTTAAGAAACAAAGAGCAATACAGAAGTATTATTCGTAACGATATTTGCATTAAAATGGATCAACAATTAAAATTATATGACAGGGCCTATTTATTAAGTCTGTTTACAATTCTCTACAATGTTTTAGAAGGAGTAGTCTCCATCGTATTGGGATATGAAGATCAAACATTGACTTTGTTTGGGTTTGGGATCGATAGTTTTATTGAAGTTGTATCAGGGATAGGTATTGCAGTGATGATCATACGTATCCGGTTAAATCCAGAGACCTCTATAAACAGATTTGAAATAACTGCCTTGAAAATAACAGGTGCAGCTTTTTATCTCTTATCGGCCGGGTTATTATTGGGTATCGTCTTCAACATTATCAACCATCACAAGCCTGAGACAACAATTTGGGGTATCATTATTTCACTGATTTCAATTATCGTCATGACCTGGTTGCTGCTATCGAAAAGAAAGGTTGGTGATCAATTGAATTCAGAGGCCATCCTCTCTGATGCCGGATGTACAAAGATTTGTATCTATATGTCCATTGTATTGCTTGTCTCAAGTCTTATTTATGAATTGACCGGATTCATATATGCTGATTCGATTGGGACATTAGGACTAATTTATTTTTCGGTGAGCGAAGGCAAAGAAGCATTCGAGAAAGCAACAAATAAAAAGTACTAATCAGAAAAGTTTCGCATTAGATTGAAAGAGGAATCTGATTCATTATCTTTGCAAATTGAAAGACAATCTTCACTCCAAAATTAAACAGAAGCAGAATGAAAGTATTATTTATTGGCGGCACCGGGAATATCAGTTCAGCATGTTCCGATTTGGCTATCTCAAGAAGGATTGAGCTTTATCATTTAAACAGGGGATTGAGTGCCGGAATACGGAATGTTCGGGGAGCAAAAACCATCATTTCGGATATTCGCAATTTTGAAGAAACACAAAAAGCATTGGAAGGATACACTTTCGATGCTGTTGTTGATTTCATAGCGTATCTTCCGGAACATATTGAAAATGACATTGCATTATTCACCGGAAAAACCAATCAATACGTCTTTATTAGTTCAGCCTCAGCTTATCAGACTCCTCCACAGAAATTACCGATTACGGAAGATACACCGTTGGATAATCCTTACTGGGAGTATTCCAGGAATAAAACAGCCTGTGAGAATAAATTAAAAGAAGCATTCATTAAAAATGGATTTCCATATACAATAGTACGCCCTTCACATACTTACGATAAAACAATTCTGCCGGTGGTGGGAGGATATACCGTTTTGCATAGAATGGTGCAAGGATTACCGGTCATACTGCATGGTGATGGGACTTCCTTATGGACATTGACCCATTCAAGTGATTTTGCAGTCGGACTCATTGGTTTGTTAGGGTTAGCTCAAGCAATCAACGAAGCATTTCATATCACATCGAATGAGTGGTTGACCTGGAATGGCATCTATACTATCCTGGCTAAAGAATTGAATGTAACACCTCACATTGTTCATATCCCATCAGAGATCATAGCGAAGTACGATCAAACTATTGGTGATGGATTACTGGGTGACAAATCACAGAGCATGATTTTTGACAATTCAAAGATCCGAAAATTAGTTCCCGATTTCAATCCTGTGATTACATTTGAACAGGGCGCAATAGAAATAATCAAATGGTACAGGGAAAACACCCTGCAAAAAGAACCGGATGAAACAATAAATCAACTGATGGATACTATTATTCAGGATTTTACCATTTATTCAGAAAAAATCAAATCGTAATTTAAATTTCATTTAAATAGCAGCTGGAGAAGTAATGAAAAAAACCACAGGACTTATAATTTTAATACTGATCTTTGTCCTTCAGGTAAAAGCACAGTCACTAACTGAAAATGAAATTGTCGGGACATGGTCAGTATTGCAAATAACCGTTTTGACAAAATTACCGGATGATCAGAAAAAAACCATCGACAGGCTGAAAGAAGCATTCCTACGATCTAAATTTGAATTTAACGCTGATCACACTTTTATTTTCGACTTTGAACTGGAGAAAATGAAGATTTCAAATGGTTATTGGAAATATAATGATTGGAATAAATCATTCGTTATTCAGGACCAGAAAGATAAAGACACAAATAATTGGAAATTGATGGAGATATATACTTTAAGAAACGGTCATAAAATTGTATTCCAGTTGCATGACATATTTGTTGAATTGGTGATGAATAAAGACTTTTAACCACCTAATATCTAAATATTATGGAAACTGTAGCTCATATTCTGATTGGGATTATAGGTATAGAACATTTATATTTTTTATGGCTGGAAATGTTTGGTTGGGAAACAGCCGGCAGGAAGATATTTAAACAAGTTTTACCTGAGAAGTTATTTATACCAACTAAAATTTTAGCGGCGAACCAAGGCTTATACAATGGGTTTTTAGCTGCCGGATTACTTTGGACATTCTTTATTGAGGATGTAACCTGGAAAGCTTATATTTCCATCTTCTTTTTAGGTTGTGTGGCCATTGCAGGAATTTATGGTGCCATGACTGCCAGTAGGAAGATATTCTTTGCTCAGGCTTTACCTGCCATTATAGCTCTCATATTGGTTTTGCTGAGCTAATTCACTTTAAGTAAAAAGATACTACACCAGAGATATCAAAATAAAACAAACAACACACCTCAATAATAAATGAAAAAAGTAATTATTTCCATATCGATTTTATGTATTTGTTTTTGCTTAGGCTGTTATGCACGTGGAGGATTTGGCGGATTTCATGCGTCACCTCATAGTTTTCATTCTTCAAGAATGAGTAGTCACAGCATAAATGGAAAGTCGACAACCCATACGATAGGTTCAACGGCACATACGAATTCAGTCCGTACACAACACGCTGTAGAATCAGGTTTTCACCATTCCCCCCGACCTGTTACATTTTACAGAAACAATCCAAGTTACCGAATGGTAAACAATCATTACTATCCTGTTTATTACCGGAGTCCAAATTACTTATTTTGGTATTTCGTACTTTTCAATCACCGGACTCATAGGAACGATACCATCCATGCCAAATCAAAAGAAGAACTCGACAAAAAGGTAAAATCGGTAAGTACTGAATGGTAAGTCTTCTCAGTTGAAATATCTAATAAAAAACAATTACAATCCAAATTTCTACAAAGTTACATTGTATCTTTGTGGGCGTATAAGAATTATGATTATCTGAAACCTGACATTGAATATTAGTCTTTGCAAGTAATTTTTAAATATGTATCTTTGCAATTCTGTTAATTTGTCTTTTTTAAACAGATTGTTTTCCCGAAGTTACAACTACCAAAAAATGAAAAGATTCATACTCCCTGCATTTTTATTATTTTTATCAGGAATGATTTATTCGCAACAACGCGATTTGAATTTCTATCTGGATCAGGCACAACAGACAAGTCCTTTAATTCATAAAAACAAGAACGACAATAAAATTCTTGATCTTGACCTGCAACAAACCGAACGCATCTTAAAAAACCCGGAAGTAAACCTGGAATCAAATATCCTATTTGCACCCATAATTTCGCATACATCCAATTCAAATCATCTCAACGTAGTCTCAAACGGATCGGATAATTATTCCGGCTATGATTTGGCAATCACCAATGGAGGTCAATATCAGGCTTTCCTTTCGCTCAAACAACCTCTACTGGGAAATACAGCCTTGAAAGTTTATTCTCAGAAATCTGACATATCAAAGAAACAGAATGATAATTCTGCATTCATGACAATTCATGAAATACAACAGTTGGTGAGTTATCAATATATTCTTTGTGTGAAATCAAAGTTGCAGATTAAAAACGGCGAAAAATTAATGAATGAACTTGATGACCAGTTGAACATCATGAAGAAACTTGTTGAAAATGCCATTTTCAAACAAACGGATTTACTGCTTTTACAAATTGAACGGCAGAACCTTGAAATAGACAATAAATCATTCGTAGATGATTTTAAGGGCAATTTATTCGATTTGAATCTTCTTTGTGGCATCAAGGATTCAAGCAATGTGGACATTCAGGAGCTAAACCTTGAATTGATACCTGAAACAAATTCACTTTCCCACTTTTTGACTTCATACAAGCTTGACAGCCTTGGAATAGAAGCAGACCACACTCTCACTGATTTAAAGTATAAGCCCCAACTGAATTTATTTGCCAATGCCGGTATGAATGCTGTTTATTTACCAACGTTTAACCGGTTGGGTATAAGTGCCGGACTGACGTTCAGCTGGAATCTCTATGATGGCAACCAACGGAAATTTGAACGGGACAAGTCGAATGTGAGCATACAGACACTTCAATTTGAAAAAGATCACTTTATCACTCAAAGGGCGATAAATAAAGATAAAATTAAAAGCCAGATAAGTTCACTTCAGGAAAGAACCTTACTAATTGAGAATCAATTAAAAGAATATGATAAACTTTATATGGCTTACCAGAATGAGCTTAAACAAGGTTTGATTTCAGTCATGGACTTTAAGAATTTATTAAAAGATATCACAGGTAAAAAACAGGATTATTTGTTGCTGAAAATGGAGAAACAACTCTTGGTTAATTCTTATAATTATTGGAATTATTGAGAAGTTGGTTTCCGATCGAAAAACAAAATTGAATCTAATTAAATCATTATATGCGAAACATTTCTAGAATATTTTCGATAATAATCGTGTCATTATTATTGAATTCCTGTGCAAAAAAGGAAGAGAAAGATGACGCACAAACACCCGTTGTGACAGTTAAAACTGCTCCGGTTAAATTTGGAGCAATTGATAACAAACTTAGTTTTAACGGTAAAACCATTTATCTGAAAAAGAATCTGGTAGTTTCGCCAATCTCCGGTTATGTCCGGAAGATCTCAGTAAAATTCGGCGATAAAGTGCGAAAAGGAGAATTATTATTCGAGATACAAACCAAGGAAAACAAGGCATTGGAAAGTTCAGCTACCGGAAATATGGGAATCATCAATGTCATGTCTCCTTCAAACGGTGTTATCAGTTCATTAAGCATTACAGAAACAGGCGCCTATGCAGTCGAAGGAGGTTCACTCTGTACAGTGGCAGAAAGCAATGAGGTCATGGTACAATTAAATTTGCCCTTTGAATTTAATTCCCTGGTAAAAACAGGAACAAGATGTACCCTTGTAGTGGATGAAGATACAAAATTTGAAGGAACAGTATTTCAGATACTTCCCATCGTTGACGAAGCAAATCAAACCCAACAGATACTTATTAAACCCCATACAAATAAACAATTACCTGAAAACCTGAATCTGGCAGTTGAAATTTTGAAGGCAAGGCATAGTGGAGGTTGTTTGATTCCACGGTCTGCCATCATGACAAACGAGACACAAACTGATTTTTGGGTCATGAAAGTTGTAAATAATAAATTAGCTATCAAAGTACCGATAAAGAAAGGAATTGAAAACAATGATACTGTAGAGGCACTCTCATCCGGGCTTGCAAAGAATGACCGGGTAATCATTGAGGGGGGATACGGTTTAAACGATAGCACAATCGTAAAAGTAGTAAAGTAAGCAGAACAAACAAAGTTATTATAGATGGAAAAGATTTTTGTCCGGTTTAAAAGCCCGATAGCAGTTATATTACTACTGGTTTTGGTTGGAGGAGCCTTCTCTTATCTGAACATGAAAACATCACTTTTTCCGGATGTTACTTTTCCTAAAATAAAGATCATAGCCCAAAACGGGGAACAACCTGTTGAGAAAATGATGGTACAGGTTACCAAACCTCTTGAGAACACCATTAAAGGAGTGGATAACCTTCAATTACTCCGCAGTACTACCAGTTTAGGAAGCTGTGAGATTTCTGCTTTTATGAACTGGAATTCGGACATCGATCTTGACAAACAACAGGTAGAATCACAAATAGCTCAAATAAAAAACGACTTGCCCCCTGATGTACAAATAACCGTTGCAAAAATGAATCCATCCATTTTGCCGGTAATGGGATATTCACTTCAATCGGAGAATAAAAACCCGGTGGAACTGAAGATGATTGCTCAGTACACTATCAAGCCTTATCTATCCAGGGTGCAAGGTGTAGCATCGGTTCAGGTTATCGGGGGAAAAGAAAAAGAATACAGAATAGTCCTGGATGAGAGGAAGCTCAATATTCTAAAAATAAATCCCCTTGATATCCAAAAGATACTTCAACAGACAGACTTTATTAAATCAAATGGATTCACCATCGACTATAACAGGTTGTATTTAACGGTTACGGATGCAACCCTAAAAAACATCGAACAACTGAATGATCTAATAATTTTTGACAATGGAATTCGTAAAGTCAAAATAGTTGATGTCTCACGTGTTGAGATTGCTGAACAAAATGAATATATCAAGATAAAGGCCGATGGTAAAAATGTACCGCTCATTGCAGTCGTTAAGCAGCCTAAAAGCAATTTGATAGATGTTGCGAATCAGGTTTCAGAGAAAGTAGATGAATTGAATAAAATCCTTCCTAAAGGGGTTACACTAAAACCTTATTATAACCAGGCAGAATTTGTAAGATCGAGTATCCGGAGTATTATCGATGTACTTTGGATTGGTTTAGCCTTGGCAATCCTCGTGGTATTACTGTTTTTACGATCATACAAGGCTGGTTCAGTGTTGTTGTTGACCATTCCTATGACCTTGGCATTTACCTTCATAAGCCTTAAATTTATAGGATTCGATTTCAACATCATGACCATTGGAGCTATTGCAGCATCTATTGGACTTATTATTGACGATGCGATCATTGTAGTGGAACAGATTCATCGCACTCATGAAGAATTCCCTGATAAGAAACCTAAAGAATTAGTGGGGAAGGCTATTCAATTCCTTTTCCCATCCATGGTAAGCTCTTCACTAAGTACCATTGTTATTCTGATTCCTTTTGAATTAATGTCCGGTGTGGCAGGAGCTTATTTCAAGATTCTGACTGAAACCATGATTGTGACGCTGCTTTGTTCATTTGTGGTCACCTGGCTTGGTTTGCCTGTCATTTATTTGCTATTTTCAAAAGACAAAGGACTTTCTGAGTCAGCCGAAATACACTTAGTGAAGCATCGCCCTTGGATTGAAGTATTTATTAAACGTCCGTATATCAGCATTGGGTTTGTAGTAATCTTAATATTGAGCCTTATTCTGATATTGCCAAAATTAGAAACAGGATTTCTTCCTGAGATGGACGAAGGCTCCATTGTATTAGATTATAATTCACCTCCCGGCACTTCCCTGGATGAAACCAACCGTATGCTTAACGAGGTGGATAAAATTTTGGAATCCACGCAGGAAGTAAAAACATATTCCAGGCGAACAGGCACTCAAATGGGTTTTTTCATTACAGAGCCCAACAGGGGTGATTACCTGATTGAATTAAAAACAAAAAGATCTAAAAAGACTGATGAAGTTTCCAATGATATCCGTTTGCGCATAGAAAAAACCTTGCCGGCATTGAAAGTTGATTTTGGACAAGTGATTACCGATATGCTTGGTGACTTAATGAGCAGTGTCCAGCCAGTTGAAATAAAAATATTCGGGGATAATAACATCAAGTTACAAGCTCTTTCAAAACAAGTAGCCGACAGTCTTAAAACCATTAAAGGAACTGCCGATATTTTTGACGGAATTGTTGTAGCAGGACCTATGTTAAGGATACTGCCAAAAGAAGAAAAGCTGAAGCAGTTTGGACTTAATCCATCTGATTTGCAATCACAAATGGAAACTTATATTTCGGGTATGGTCATTGGTTCAATACCTGAAAAGGAACAGCTGACGGATATTAGGATGATTTATCCTCAAAATAATAAAACGCCCATCGAAAAAATGAAAGATGCTAAAGTTTGCACTTCAGCGGGTGATTATATTCCGGTAAATGAAATGGCTGATTTTAATATCTTAAGCGGTGTAACTGAAATTGAACGTGAGAATCTTCAGACAATGGGTGTTGTCACTGCCCGCCTGAACAATCGTGATTTAGGTAGTGTCATGAAAGATATTCAAAATAAACTTTCACAAATCAATCTTCCTTCCTCCTATCAGATTGAATACGGGGGTTCATATGCTGAACAGCAAAAATCATTTGCAGAACTTCTCAAAATACTTTTAATTGCGGCCTTGTTGGTATTTACGGTGGTGCTTTTCATGTTTAAGGATTTGAAACTTTCGCTAATCGTTATCTTCGTAAGTTCTTTAGGTGTCGCCGGGGGGGTAATGGCGCTCTTTCTGACACAAACACCTCTGAATGTGGGCAGTTATACCGGATTAATCATGATTGTCGGAATAATAGGAGAGAATTGTATTTTTACCATTCAACAGTTTTTATATGAATTGAAAAATACGACCATCAACCATGCGTTGGTATTCGCTATATCTGCCCGTTTGAGACCAAAACTAATGACAGCTACTGGTGCTATCGTTGCACTTATTCCCTTGGCAACTGGCATTGGATCTGGGGCACAAATGCATCAATCATTGGCTATTGCGGTTATTGGAGGATTAATCATAGCTCTGCCGTTATTATTAATTGTTTTGCCAAGTCTGCTAAAATTGATTATAAGGAAAGAACCCGGGTTAATTGAGCAGTAATTTGCAACAAATATTTAATTCTGGAACAAACCTTATTCTGTTCTTTATTTTAGTCAATTATTGCACTATTTATATCAAAAAACACTCTATTAATTTATTGAAATCCATTAATTTTGATTGTTGATAATTCTCAATTCGAGAATTGTTTTAAAATTCAATAATATCTTATCTCATGAAAATTAAATTCCTGATTCCCGCACTCTTACTAGGTTCAACTTTACTTTCTGCAGAAAGTATAAATCTAAAAGTTATAAACCCCAACAATTCCGAGGTTAAAAATGCTCCAGTAGTAGTATCTTTAAATAAGTACAAAGGTATACCTGCAAAACAACGTACTGAATTGGCTGTCTTTGTAGATGGAAAACAAGTAAGTAGTCAACTGGATGATTTGAATAAGGATGGCATTCCAGATGAACTGGTTTTTCTACTTGACCTGCAAGGCAGACAAACACGTCAGGTAATGATTAAAACGATCCTTCCTGCCCAACGTGACAGTTTTCCGACAGAAGTATATGCTGACATGATTAAGAAGCCTAAAAACGGTCCTAAAGAATTCGTCCGTGAGGCTTCGTCCACCAAAAATGACATGTACAGTGCCATGTTTCATCATGGAGTAGCTTTTGAATCGGCATTGATCGCCTACCGTATCTATTTTGACAATAAAAGCACGGTGGACGTATATGGCAAAAAGAAGCAACAATTGGAGCTGGCTGCTACGGAATGGTACCCGAACGATACACAACTGGCTGCCGGTTATGGCGATGATATCATTCAGGTCTTTAATTTAGTGGGCGTAGGAACAGTCAAAGGTTGGGATGGGAAACAAGCCACACATATTGATAAATTTGAAAAACGGACTCAACGTATTGTATCTACCGGGAAATTACGAACTGTCGTGGAAAGCGAAGTAGAGGGTTGGCAATACGAAGGAAAGAAAATCAATATGACGGTTCGCTATATCATGTATGCCCGCCATAGGGATGTGGAAGCGCAGGTAATTGCCTCCGAAGACATTGCCTACCTTGCAACAGGTGTTCAACAAACAGGTGGTGGTCCGTTGACAAGTGACAATCATGGTCTGGTGGGCTCTTGGGGAACGTATTATCCAGTGACCGACACTATAAAATATGCCAAACAAACAGTTGGATTGGGTGTGTTTGTTCCTGCAGGTTCAATTTTGAAACACACAGTCGATGGAGCTAATAACCTTGTATTAATGCCTTACCACAAGGGGGAAACATTGAAATTTTATCTCACTGCCGCATCCCCTAAAGAAGAAAAAAATCCTTTCACTTCCCCTGAAGCATTCTTTGCCTACCTGAAACAATGGGGCAAGACATTACAACCGGTAGAAATAAAATAAGTCACTTTCCCAAAGTTCTAAACATTGGAAAAGTTAGTTCATTAAAAGACCGTAAAGACCGTCAGTTAAATCCCGACGGCCTTTTCTCGTTTTAAACATTCCAAACATTCCCTCAACCCTGTCAGCAGTCCGAAGGACTCTGACAGCGGTTGAATAGACTCTGACAGCGGTTGAAGCATTCTACATTTCCATTCCCGGCATACTACTCTCTTTTTTCACCTTCGTTTCATTCCGATTCATCATACTTGGTTTACCTGCCAGTTGGGCAGCTGCATCCACACTAAACGTTCCATCGGTAACGATTTCTTCACCTTCTTTTATTCCGCTTTCCACCACATAACTATTTCCCAGCATAGGCCCTAATTCAATTTCCCGCATTTTAAATACTGCATCTTTGATATTAGGTTGTTTTACATACACAATAGAACGTTTTCCTGTCCACAACACTGCCGAGCGTGGTACAACCAGTTTATTGTGGAATTCATTCAAATTAGCCTTCACTTCACCGGTAGCATACATTTCAGGTTTCAGCTTACCCACACTATTATTGATTTCAACCCGTACTTTCGCTACCCGCGTTACCGGATCAATAACCGGATCAATAAATTTTATTTTTCCTGTAAACGTACTTCCGGGCAATGCCTGCAAGGTAAAAGAAATCGTATTGCCCACGTGCAGGAAGTTTAAGTCACTTTCATAAGCATCGAACAGCACCCATACACTTGATAGGTTGGCAACTTCAAATAAAACCTCGCCTTCTGAGATATGATCTCCGGTACTCACCCGTTTGGCAGTGACTATGCCACTGGTGTTTGAAACGACTTCGAAATTGTTCTTCACTCGCCCTGAACTTTCAATTCTGGCTATTTGGCTATCGGTCAGCATCCATTGCCTGAGCTTCTCCTTGGCTGCCTCGTATATCTCAGGCTGGCTTTGTTTTGATTTTGCGGTTTCAAGCAATTCCTGCTGGGCAGTGACCAGTTCAGGAGAGTAAATCAATGCCAGGGTTTGCCCTTGTCGAACTGGTTCACCCGTAAAGTTTACAAAAAGCTTTTCTATTCTTCCCGACACATGGGCTGTCTGGTTTTGCAACAATCGTTCATCAGCCTGTACTTTTCCATAGAGACGCACCAGTTTTACCGGCTTTTGATTACTGACGATAGAGGTTGAAACATTGGCAAGTTCCATCGCTTCTTTTGAAAAAACGACAGCATTTGAATCAATTTGATCTCCTTTGTACTGATTCAACAAAATCAGTTCCATACCGCAAATGGGACATTTACCAGGATGATCCAACCTGATTTGAGGATGCATGGCGCAGGTCCATATCTGTTTCTTGGAAACTGTTGAGGATGTTTGGTCTGCTTCTGGTCTTCTGGGTGTATGAAAAAACAACCATCCTATTAAAAGTCCTGCAAAAATCAAAAGTCCATTACGGACATATGTGTTTGAAAATATCTTTTTCATATTGTGTAGTATAAAAGAACCCCAACCCTTAAAGGGGAGTTTGAAGTTAGTATTGTTTTATTTCAACTATTGTATCTTGATATTTACTTAATACTTAGAAACTGCGTCTTAGAACCCCCTTTAGGGGGCAGGGGGTTCTATTGTCTCAATCGTTTTATCCAAGCCTCGGCTCTATTTAAATCCGTCAATGCCTCCACCTCTTTAAAATCATAATCAAATAATTGCTGACGGACCCTCAATACCTCCGTCAGGCTTGAGTTTGAAGTCGAAAACGTCTTAATCAAAATGTCCAGTGTTCTTTTTGCCAACTGACTTTGACTTTCATACAATTTCATCCGCCGTTGAGCATCGTTATATAGTTGCAAGGCTTCATAATACTCACTTTGCAAGGCATTAGCAGTCGCCTGATAATTTTGTGCCGATGCCGTCTTTAACAAATTTGTTTCAATCTGCATGGCCTTGTATTTTTTCCTGTAAACAGGCAACGTCAATGTAACCATGGGCATGATCATATCCTGGCCATTCATAGTGGAAGTGGACATATCACTTTTATTGATAACCGAATAGTTCACTCCTAACCCAACCATTGGATATCCCATTTGTTTCTGCATTTTCCGACGCGCTTCCAACGATTGTTGTTCGTATTGAAGCATGACCAGCATTGGATTTCGTATGAAAAGGGTATCTAATACTGATAAATACAAACTGTCCAATGGTTCGGCAGATAATAAGTCAGGTCCCTTAACCTGCGTTCTTTGCGGTCTGTTAAGCAAACTATTGAATCGCGATAACACTATTTGTTTCTCATTTTTCAAAGAGGCTATGTTGTTTTCCAAATCTCCCATTTCTATTTGAATCTGATACACATCCGATAAACCTGTTCCTCCTGAGGAAGAACCCATAGGGCCTATCGATGAGGAGGCTTGTTGTGTTGGTGAAGATTTAGACATTCCGGAAGTACTTCCTGAAGTATTCATTCCCGTACTACCGGAAGAGATCGTTGGACTGCTACTGCCACCTGACATCTTGCTTCCGGAGGAAGAACCTGTATTAGCTGTTCCCGATTTATATTTCACCAACGTCAATCGCTCAATCGTCTTTAAAAGGTTTAAGTTCTTTTCGGAGATCAGAATGTTTTGATTCACTTTATACAAATCGAACCAGGCACGTTGTACGTCGTAATAAACCTGCAGTTTGGCATCCCTCATTGTTTCGTATTTTGCTTTCGCCATCAGGCTCATTTCATCCTTTGCATTCCTGATGACTCCAAACCAGGGAAACATTTGCATCAGCTTTATCTCTGCCACCTGATTTCCGGAGATTAATTCCATTGGACTCAGAAATACTCCCATTTCCAACTGCGGATCGGGTAAACTGCCTACCTGAGGAACCTTTTGCAATGAAGCCAAATACTCATTGTAACGTTGCAAAACCGTGGGATTATTCTTTCCGGCAATATCAAGATAATAAGTCAGTGAATCGGTCTGACTATAACCGGATACAGAACCTGCCAGTGCAATCAATAGAAATACTATCTTTTTAATTATTGATTTTTTCATATTCCTTCAGTTTTACCGGTTAATGGGATAGCCTTTTCAGTCGCTTTTGTAACGGCATGTTCTCTCCACATTGCCTGAAAGAGAGGAACCACATAAATGGTCATAACCTGAATGATCATACCACCAAAAGTAGGGATGGCCATAGGTACCATAATGTCTGCCCCTTTCCCAGTAGAAGTAAGTACAGGCAACAAGGCTATCACCGCTACTGCCGTAGTCATCATGGCAGGTCTCACTCTTTTCTTACCTGCTGATAATACTGCTTCACGAACTTCTTTTACTGTTTTGGGTTTCTTTTCTTCAAATACCTGATGGATATACGTTCCCATGATCACCCCATCGTTGGTGGCAATCCCGAATAGTGCAATAAACCCTACCCAGACTGCCACACTCATATTGACAGGATGCATCTGGAACATCTCTCTCTGGTTCATTCCGGCCACAGAGAAGTTCATAAACCAATCCTGTCCGTAGAGCCAAAGCATGATAAACCCGCCTGCAAATGCTACAAATACGCCCGAGAAATGAATAAACGAAGCTGTTACGGTCTTGAACTGGAAATACAATAAGAGTAATATCAAAAACAAACTGATCGGTATGACAATCGAAAGCCGTTGAGTGGCCCTGATTTCATTCTCATAGTTTCCGGCAAACTTATAGGTCACCCCGGGTGGAAGTTTTAACTCACCTGAATCGAGTTTCTTCTGAATGATGGTGGCTGCTTCATTGACCACATCCACCTCAGCTTTACTCTCTACCTTATCGAAAATTACGTATCCTACCAGAAAGGTGTTCTCACTGCGAATCATTTGTGCCCCGCGGGTGTAGTCGATATCTGCTATTTCACTCAGTGGAATTTGATTGCCGTTGCTGGAAGGAATCAATATCTTCTTAATATCCTCCGGATTATCCCTCAGCTCACGGGCATACCTTACCCGCATGGGGAATCGCTCACGTCCTTCCACCGAAGTACTAAGAGTCATGCCACCCATGGCAACCTGAAGAATGTCCTGCACATCGCTCACCGTCATTCCATACCTGGCCATGGCTTCCCGGTTGAGCTTTATTTCCAGGTAGGGGGCTCCCACTGCCCTGTCGTAAAACACCGAGGAAGCATTTACCGTAGGAACTCCTTTGAGGGCCTTTTCAAATTGCAGGCCTGCCTTTTCAATCGATTCCAGATCGGGTCCATAAACTTTCAATCCCATGGGTGCCCGCATTCCCGTAGAAAGCATGACGAGGCGTGTTTCGATGGGTTGTAATTTAGGGGCAGATGTCAGTCCCGGGATATTTGTCACCTTGACTATTTCATTCCAGATATCAGCCGGTCTCTTTATTTGAGGCCGCCACTGGCGAAAATATTCGCCTTTTTGGGTTACAATCAGGCTATCTGCCGGTATTGTTCTGAATGCTTGTTTGTTGGGATTATATTTTCCTCCGTTTTTAAGCTGAAAACTTCCTTCTCCATCCACTTTAAACCGTTCACGATGCCCATCTTCATCCAAAATATATTCAGGACGATAGTTGATGGTGTTTTCAAACATCTGTACCGGTGCCGGATCCAATGCCGAATTCACCCGTCCCCATTTACCAACGGCTACTTCCACTTCCGGAATGTAGGATAGTCGTTTGTCCAATGTTTCAATGTATTGCAGGTTCTTTTCTATACTCGAATGCGGCATGCTGGTTGGCATCAACAAATAAGAACCTTCATTCAGCGAAGGCATAAATTCCTTCCCAATACCCGGGAATACCTTAACAGGACCTTGCCACACTGCCGTTTGCCTGAAACTATGCCAGCCCACCTTTTCCATACCGTTGGCTACAAAACCAAACGTTCTTTCAAATCCCTGCCAGACAAATAGTCCAAAAAACAACGTAAATGCAGGCATTATCAGGAATTTCCATTTATGTACCAATGCCCATCGAAGGATTGGTTCATAATAGTGAACCATCGTCATCAACGCTCCCAGAATCACCGAAATAATCCCGGCTACAAACAGGAAGTTAACCAGCGTACTGTTGTGTGCCCCCAAAGGCAACCATTCCACGGACAAATAATAAGCTGCCACCAGGATGGTAATGGCAATGTTGATGTAATTCGGATACTCCTTGCGTGACTCCCTCCAGCGATAGTCCTGGAGATTATTAATCCCTACCGCTATCAATGCCAGGGCAGGCCATGTCTGCCAGAAAACAATGAATATGACTCCGGCACCTATTAATCCGCCATTGAAATACTTGCGCACTTTTTTGGTGTCCATTCGGATATCAAAAAGTATATGTACCAGGGTAGGCAATACCACGATGCCCAGAATAAAGGCTGATAACAAGGCAAAGGTCTTGGTAAAGGCCAATGGATGAAACAACTTCCCCTCTGCTGCTTCCATGGCAAATACCGGTAGGAAGCTGACAATGGTGGTTGCAATGGAGGTAACCACTGCCGCCCTGACTTCAGTGGTGGCCAGGTAAATGACGTTCATCAGTTCTTTCCCCCGGATTCCCTTATTCTCTGGCATTTCCAAGTGTCGCAGGATATTCTCCACATCCACGATCCCGATATCCACCATCACCCCAATGGCAATGGCAATACCCGACAAGGCCACTATATTGGCGTCCACCCCAAAGAAATGCATCAGTATGAATGTCATTAATACACCCAACGGTAACAGGCCGGCTACAATGATGGATGCCCGTAGATTCAGTACCAACACAATGATGACAATGATACTGATCAGTATTTCGTGTGACAATGCCGATTCAAGCGTACCCACGGTTTCTTTTATCAACCCCGTGCGATCGTAAAATGGTACTACGGTTACTTTAGAGATACTCCCATCGGGCAATCTCTTTTGAGGCAAGCCGGCTTCAATCTCTTTGATCTTAGCTTTCACATTTCCGATGACCTCCATAGGGTTGGAACCGTAACGTGCCACTACCACTGCTCCCACTGCCTCCGCTCCTGCTTTGTCAAGTCCACCCCTGCGGGTGGCAGGTCCAAAGGAAGTGATGGCTACATCCTTGATCCGTACCGGCACATTGTTTCGCACCATCACCACTGAGTTATCAAGGTCTTCCAGGCTTTTTACATAACCAAGTCCCCGGATAATATACTCCACATTGTTCAGTTCCACTGTTTCAGCCCCAATGTCGAGGTTGCTTTTTTTCACAGCTGTCATCACATCCATCACCGATACGCCAAAAGCCTTTAGGGCTTCAGGATTGACATCAACCTGATATTCTTTTGTAAAGCCACCAACCGAGGCTACTTCCGAAACTCCTTCCGCAGCCGATAGGCTGTATTTGACGTAGAAATCCTGCAGAGTACGTAATTCCTGTGGATTCCATCCGCCATTGGGCTTACCTGTCTTCGGATTCCGTCCTTCCAACGTATACCAGAATATCTGTCCCAATGCGGTGGCATCCGGCCCTAATGAGGGCTGGACCCCCTGAGGCAATGTTCCCGAAGGCAATGAGTTCAGCTTTTCCAGAATACGCGAGCGGCTCCAGTAAAATTCAATATTATCCTTGAAGATAATGTAGATAAACGACATTCCGAACATGGAAGTACTGCGGATAGTCTTCACCCCCGGTATACCCAGTAAGGCTGAAGTGAGCGGATAACTGATCTGATCCTGTATATCCTTAGGCGATCGTCCCATCCATTCAGTGGATACAATCTGTTGGTTGTCACCAATATCGGGTATCGCATCTACCGGGATCGGATCACGTGGAATAAGCCCAGTTTTCCAGTTAAAGGGCGAATACGTAATTCCCATCACCAGGAAGGCAATCAGGAAAATAAACGTAATCAGTCTGTGCTCGAGAAAATACTTGACGAGTTTATTAAACATATAGACAGCCTATAAATCCAGCCCCCTAAATCCCCCGAAGGGGGACTTAGAGAACTGGTTTGTACAAATAATAGAAAAGTGAAAATACATCTTAAAGTCCCCCTTCGGGGGATTTAGGGGGCCTTCTTAGCGGTACTTGCAGCAACCGGGTAAACTGTTATAAGCTTTATCAGTCGCTTTGTACTTCTGGGTGTCATGACCTGCTAACGCAATGCTCTTCTGAATGTCGTCGCTTTTTACTTTCGAAGGATTGTAAACCAATGTCAGAAGTTTTGTCTTTACATTCCAATCAGCCTTGGTGACACCGTCAACCTTGGCAGCTTTTTCAATTCGCGCCTTACACGATTCGCATTTACCGGATACTTTAATTACTTCTGTTTTGGTCATTGCCATCTTGGAATGATCGGTCATTTGGGCAAAAGAACTTGCACTTAAAGTCATAAGGAATAGTGCGGAAAGGAAATATTTGAATGTTTTCATTTTGTTTTAATTATTAATTGTTTGTTTTAGCTTGGTATGTTCCCCGAAACAACAGGCGTATAATATCCTGTTATTTCTGAGAACAATATCCAGTCATAAATTAATTAATTCCTGTGTTTTGAGGAAATTATGAATCTTCTAATGGCTGAGGAACTGATCGTATTCATCCAATGAATTTCCTGATGGAAGATTTACCTGTATTTACAGCATGATGGCAAAGCATTGTAAGTCTTTGCTTCTGCTCTGTACAAAGGAGTATCGTGACCAACTTCAGCAATTCTCTTTTGAACGTCAGTGCTTTTTACTTTTGAAGGGTCATATGCCAACGTCAGCATCTTTGTTTTTACGTTCCAATCAGCCTTGCTGACACCGTCAACTTTAGCTGCTTTTTCAATGCGCGCCTTACATGATTCGCACTTACCGGATACTTTGATAACTTCAATTTTGGTCATTGCCATCTTGGAATGGTCGTTCATTTGAGCATAAGAGGTAGCACTTAAAGTCATGATGAATAGTGCTGATAAGAAATATTTGAATGTTTTCATTTTGGATAATTTTTAATTTGAATAATTGGTAAAAAAGGAATTATAAGGCTATACAAAACCTTAGGACTATGAGTGAAATAAACACATAGCCTTAAATTCAATAATACTCAATGAATCAAATTAAAAATACACAAATATCGGAGAGGCTGACAGCACTGGCCAGATATTGACCTGGTGGTTGGACATTTGTGTTGTGGAAACGGGGAGTATGAAGGAAATTTTGTCCGGTAATAACCGGAATATAAAGTACCTGCAACAGTTGATGCACAGGTTTATTTATCTGAATTGAGGAAGGATTGTAATTTGTATCAACCGCATAGAATGACATCACATCCTTGCAGCAACTCTCAGCCTGAACGCTTATTGCATTCGAAGCCTGTCTGGTTTGCATTCCCATGCCACAGCTCGCCTTTTCATCCGAGAATGACCATTTAACGGCAGCTATTTCCCCGGCACATAAGTGCGTTGCCAACGACAGATGCATCCCCGAAAGGACGATCATGGCTGCAAATAATATGGAAAATAGTTTTTTCATATTGCCTTTTAAACAAACGTTGGTTGAAAAAGTTGCTGCAAATATAGAATAATAAAAATTATATGAATAAGAATGTTGAGTTAATTTGATATAATTAACAATATATTTAACTTTTCAGTATGAATGTCATTCGATTAAATGACCAATCACTTCACTACATTTCCCATGAATAGTGAACTATGGGACAAAGGCCACCCGAAACCCTACATTGCTGAGACCATCGTGCAAGATATTGCAAGAGCGTCTAGCAGAACGGCAATACTCAGCATTCCAGTTCCAACTGCCACCACGATACACGCGAACTATGTCATTAAATGCACCAGTAGGGTTGGTCTGGTCGGTAGTGGGATAATCATCATACCCGTCGGAACACCATTGATACACATTGCCGTGCATGTCGTACAAGCCATAGCCATTAGCAGGATAAGAACCTACAGGCAGGGTTCTACCTGGGCTGGTAGTCACAGTATTGGTTCCACCATTATAAGGTTGTGACCAATCATAGTTCGCTTGCAGATTTGTCAAAAAATTACCAGTATTGAAAGGAGTTGTTGTACCTGCACGGCAAGCATATTCCCATTGTGCTTCGGTCGGTAAAGTGCCACCCACATAGGTAGCAAACTCCATAGCACCATACCAGCTTACAAAGATTACCGGGTTATTCTCGTAACCTGCTACCGGTATCCATTGTGAACCGCTGTAATGCAAACCCCAGTCGCTTTCAGAGATCAAGGCTTGCCCATAATAGACGATATCAGTTCCAAGACCATTGCTGCTTATACCTTTTGTATTCAGAAAGGCGGCATATTGTGAGTTAGTGATGTCATATTTACTCATGCGGAAAGCACTGAGTGTTACGGTGTGTTGAGTTTCGTCTGAATTTCTACCTACTTCTGTTTCCGGACTTCCCATGGTAAATGTGCCGGCAGGAATGATAGAAGTAGGTAATATCGAGAAAACAAAGTTGACGGTTTTATTTGCGGAAGGGATATCGGGCACTGAAGTTATGTATGTGCCAGAAGTGGCTGTGTAGAGCAATTGGTCACCGGCAATATATGTCATCCTTATAATACCAAAAGTTGAACTCTTCGTTTTTTGTGGCCCCGATGATACGTTTTTTTCTTTACCTATGTAAATTATCCCGGGGTTACTTTGTTTACCTGACAAATTCAATATTTTAGCATTGTACGAATAATCATTCCCTACTACCTGTATTACAAAAATACCTTTTGGCAAGGATATCTCAAAAGTGTTACTTCCTGCCTGCAAATCACTGCTTATTCCGGTTATCTTTCTTCCATCAAGGCTATAAGCATTGAGTTGGGTGCTACCTGCTTGCTTTGCGAAAAAAGAAACTATAGACTTTTCATCAACTGAAGACGGATAAACACGAATCATTTCATCGTGGGCACTCACTTGTTCTACTGCATTAGCTGCATCAGATAAATTCAATACATTTCCGGCAGGTACGGTTACCGAAGTGCCTTTCGTAATATTTTGAACCGTTACATTATCTACTGTTGAGCTTGTTCCACTTCCTGTAAAACTAATGGTGTAATTTAAGGCAACTGTTTTAATGGATATAAACCCTAAAAAACAAAATGCCAGCATTAAATGAGAAATGGAAAATCTTGATTTCATTCTCTTAGAATTTTATTATGTTTAGATTTTATTTTAAAGAAAAAA
>CAIYOZ010000290.1 GCA_903927945.1 uncultured Bacteroidales bacterium
AGCTTATCAGCCACGAGAGCGAGATTATGCATTTGCCGCTTCGTTCTATGCATTTGCAATGTGGATTGGGGTTGGAGCGTTTGCTATTTTCAATTTCCTACGAACAAAAGTAGAAGCAAAAACAGCTGCAGTTATAGCATCCGTTGGATGTACCGTACTTGTACCTGTGGTAATGGCAAATCAAAATTGGGACGATCATAACCGTTCGAATAGATATACCGTATTGGCAATAGCCAGCGATTACCTCAACTCATGTGCACCAAATGCAATACTTTTCACCAATGGCGATAATGATACTTTCCCGTTGTGGTATGTTCAAATGGTCGAGGGTGTCAGAAAGGATGTTCGTGTTTGTAATTTAAGCTATTTTCAAACTGACTGGTATGTCGATCAGATGAGGCGCAAGGCATACGATTCAGATCCTTTGCCCATCAAATTCGAACACAACCAATATGTTCAGGGAACTCGTGATGTTGTCTATGTGCTCGATCAGATCAAACGGCCGGTGAATCTTAAGGAAGCAATGGATTTTGTCCGGTCTGAAGATCCTGGAACCAAATTACAGCAGGCTGATAATGCATCCTTTTTCCCTTCCCGTCAATTGGTCTACCCGGTTGATAAAGCAGCAGTACTTGCCAATAATGTCATTGATCCAAAAGATGCGGACAAAATCGTCCCTCAAATGGAGATTAACATTACTGGTAATTATATGACTAAGGATGAAGTGATGATTCTGGATATTATTGCAAACAACAACTGGAAACGCCCGATCTATTTTGCGATAACAGTTGGACGCGACAAATATCTGAATTTACAGGATTATTTCCAGACAGAGGGTTTTGCTTATCGTCTGACCCCAATAAAAACTCCATCCAATGGTGGTTCAGGAACTATTGGAAGTGTACGTACAGATGTGATGTACGATAACATCATCAATAAATTCAAATGGGGCAACATGAATGACCCCAAAGTTTATCTTGATGAAAATAACGTTCGCATGTCTATGAATGTAAGGAACAGCTTCGTCAGATTGGCTGATGGCTTACTCGATCAGGGGAAACGTGATTCAGCCATTGCCGTGCTTGACCGTTGTAATGAGTTGGTCCCCAATGAAAAAGTAACATATAACTATTTTAACCTTTTGATGGTGGAGTCTTTTTATAAAGCAGCTCACAATAATATGAGAAATCTGGGTAAGAATAGCCTTGCAATGGAGACCAATGTTTTCCCGGCAGCCATCAAAAAAGGTAATGAGGTTGTGAAAATAATGGCTAAGAATTGTGAAGAGGAACTGAAATATTACTTTACATTAGAGCCTCGCTTCCGTGCCTCAATCCAGGACGAACTTCAACGATCTTTCTATATCATGCGCGAGCTAAGTAATATTGCCTCACATTACGGCGAAAAAGCGCTAAGTGACGATGTTGCCAAAAGGTTAAATGATATATTGACCGTTTATCAACCCGAATTAGCCACTCCCGGATTAAAAAAATAAATTATTAGTTAATTCTGAATAGATTTATATATTTTTGCACTTTACTAAAAAATTGCTTCCATAGATAATCCTAAGGATGAGATTAAAACTTCAGGTTCACTTTCCACATTATATTACCAAATGGTTCCCATTAGCCATTTGGAGGATGCCCGATGATTCAAAAACGGTATATCTTACTTTTGATGATGGACCCATACCTGAGGTTACTCCATGGGTCTTGGATTTACTACGTAAGAATAATGTTGAAGCAACATTTTTTTGTG
>CAIYOZ010000291.1 GCA_903927945.1 uncultured Bacteroidales bacterium
CTCTTACCTCTTACCTCTTATTCATTCCTCATTCCTGAAAATAGCAAATCCTACAAAGGCGCTAGCCCCTATAGGATTTCACAAACAAACAGAAATTACGAAAAGGTTAAATCCGAACGAATAATCAAGTTTAAGGTTATGGTAATTGAAACATGCAAATAAAAAGATTTTCAATCTGACTACAAAACAAGTGGCAAAGATTCATGAAGCCTGAAGTTGAAACCCGATTAATAATACAATAAGCTGTGTTTTTTCAATTTTAAAAATACGATCACTATAACGCTGCAAATGTAGTTTCTTTATCCCGGTGGAGCCTGTACAAAACGTAAATATTTTGGGTCAAAAGGTAAATTTCAAGGGACAAATCTTGTGTAATTTGGACATTCCGGGGCATGCAATTTCATCCTTCCATTCATTTAACGCCTGGATTTACCGACTTCTTTCGGTAAATTAAACATTAAAAAAACCCGTTCAAATCGAGTGTTTGAGCGGGTTTTATTAAGTTCAAAAGGGGTATAAACCGGTTGATTTTTCCGATTTCATAATCTAATTTCTAATAAAGAGCGATAATCCCCCCGGATACAAATACCGGAATTAAAAATAGATTCGGTTATCAGGGCGTATAAATTATCAAGTAGCGCCTTTTTACAGGATCACCTTCACAGTCCCCGAAGCGGTTTTTACCAGATAGATTCCGGTGCGTGTGGCCGGAAGTACCAGACGTACCCCTGTCGATTGGATGTGTTGCAGCTCCACCCCTTGAAGGTTATACAGGCTCACCTTTTCTCCTGCCCTGGTTCCGTCCACCACGATTCCCTGCGGTGTGGCAAAGACAGTGGTTCGTTGGCCGGCATATTCTGCCTGGCTTGTGGCGACATTTGTCTTGATAATATTCCCCGGGAAATAACCGTACCAGATAGTATTGGCCTTGTAGGCGCTAACCGCGGCATTCGTGGGAACAAACACATCGGTGACCGTGGTAATGCCCAGGAAGCTGCCATAGGCAATGGTAGGCGGTTTTACATCCAGGCAATTGATAGTCTTTAGTGCATTGCAAAAGTAAAAGGCATACACATTAAAAGTAGTCGCCGACGACACAATTGTCAACGTTGTTAATCCCAGGCAATAGATAAATGCCTGATCGCCCACCGTAACAACCGATGCAGGGATGGTGATGGAAGTCAGTGACGAGGAAGCTAAAAATGCCGCCTTCCCGATCGTGGTTACCCGTGATGGAATGGTGAGAGCCGTTAAATTATCGCAGGCGATGGCAAACGATCCAATGGCAGTAAGATTGGACGGTAATATCAGGCTGGTTATCGAACTCTTGCAGGTGTTCGACGATTTAAAATAGAATGAGTTATCCGGAAGTGTGTTCGCCGGATAACTGATACTGGTTGTACCTGATGTCCCCTCCGTACCGGCGTATGCGGCTATGGTCACCCCGCTTAAATCCACCACAGCCAGCAGCGGCATCCCATCCCGCATGGTCACAAAATCACGGGCATCGATGGTCCCGGTGAGTGTCAGGTTCGTGACGGTAGTCAAATAATCACTTGCCAGGGTGGATAAGGTACCTGGAACAGTTTCATCAACGGTGAGTGTATTATACACATTTCCCAAAACAATTGCGTGCCCGGCAAAGTATAGGCTGAGGCTGAGGCTGAGTAAAATTATTTTTCGCATACGTCCGTTTTTTAAATGGTGGATTAAATTCTTTCCTCGAGAAACCTGGCTGAATTATCCCTTTTCCGAATCATTTTTACAAAAGAGAGAGATGCCGTTGTAAAGATAATTAAAATTGTATACTTTTGATTATTAACATTTTGTGGCATTTTGCCCAGTACGGTCGTATTGTTTACTACAATAGTCCTGTGCACATGATGGTGGCTCCTGAATGTTTTCCAGATGAAAAATCAGGATATTTTTCATTAGATGAGATACGATAACCCATCTTCTGCCCGATGAATAGTCAGAGGTCTCGACCCTGGTTTTCAATTGCATATTCACACAATCCATGCACGCCCCATGAAAAACGACAAATGTATACATGGATGACCGACAGGCATTTGCAGTTATTTCTCGGAATTTGATATCCGTCCCGTTAGTTAAACTCACAATACCTGAGTCATCAATTGAAGAGTCAAACTATTAAAATGTGACAATAATTGTCATTATTTTGTATAATTTGCTACAACAAAACCTTATATATTACACGATGTTCAGCGGCTTAAAAGACATTTTTACCTGCTAAAGCCTGACATTCAGGCTGTTTATTTAGCTATGTTTAACATCGTGTTTTTACCACCGGTTAGTTCCGGGTTCCTGTAGGTCGTCTCCACCTTCAGAATAAAACGTAACCACCGTAAAATTCCAATAGTTTTCACTTCCAATCCAGGGTATTGAACCCGATATCACCTTATATTCTGACTATTGCCGTTTTTGAGATAATACAGACATAATACAGTGATAATACAGTGATGATACAGTAA
>CAIYOZ010000292.1 GCA_903927945.1 uncultured Bacteroidales bacterium
ACGAAGTATTTCAAGCTGCATTTCTGAATTCTCTTTTTCAAGCATATACTGCTTTTCTTCATTTTCATTCCATTTTTTCAGGAAAAGTAATCCGGTATCAACTCCTACAATCAGTAAAGAATACATCAAAAGGTGTGCATACGGAGGAATAGGTGTCGGACGACCGCTATTAATAAGACTGTGAGCCGGTGCATTCGGATTCCATGCTACATCAATCAGGTAGTAGAAAATGGTGGCAGCTGCTATGGTCAGCGTCAGGATTATCAGATAAGACGCGTATTTCTGCCGAAGCATCAGTTTGGGAGCTAATAACCAGTGATTCAATGCAAAGACCGGAATAAGCAAAGTCTGGTCTTTCCAAATCTTAACGACATGAATCCAGCTTATATGACCATTTACCCGCGTGAACAATACCGGCAAAGCAAATAAAATCAGGAAAATAAACCCAACAATCAGATAATCTACATACTGTACCAGCTTAAATGACTTTGACATAGCTATTTTACAACTATTTTACGATAAGATACACTTTTGCCTTTTACAATCAATTCTGCAATATAAATGCCTGATTTCATAGAATTTCCTGAGGAATCTGTTAGTCTGATCTCGATTGTATTCTGTAAGGCTGAATCTGAACTTATATACTTAACTAATTTTCCATCGGTATTAAAAAATCGGATTTCATAAGGTTCATTTATTGACTTACCGAATGTAAAGCTAATTATATTTTCTGCCGGATTGGGATAAACTAACCAATCTTGTTGATTATTCAAAGATACATCTTTCAATCCGCTTATGGTAGAACTTTTCACCGAATAAGAATATAAAATATCCCCGTTTTTAGAAGTAGCAGTTTCGTCTTTTGGAAGTTTGGCACTTACAAAATCTACCTTTACACTATCGGGGTTCACACTTACCCGAATATGCCCTGCTCCTTTCAATACCGTACCTGCAAACGCATCGCCGTTGGCAATATAACCAAGTGCATACGAAGAATCGCTCGGCATCGGTACTGTCTGATACACAAGATTGTCTAAACTTTCATAAGCATAAACGTGATCGTGCCCCTGAAAATAGGCATTGACATGATTGGCCACCATAAGTTGATGTATCGGCATTGCCCAACCCGGACGGTTTGCAGCAAATTTGTTGGTGCCATTATCCAGGCCACCCCATTCAAATGTTTTAGCTATGTTTATTCCACCACGGGTTTCGCCCAACACATGATGTGTGAATACAAATTTGTATTTTGCTTTGCTGGTTTCGAGGGTCTGTTTCAGCCAGTCATACTGTGTTTTACCAATGGTCCATTCCCAGTTACGTGGTTTTACATTTGCTGTATAATAACGCCAGCCATCAACTACTACGAACAGCGCATCGCCCCATTCAAAAGCGTAATAGTTCTGAGGTTTTCCCATTCCAAAAAGCTCTTCTTCATTATTGCCGCTGTAAAACCCATCGGGTTCGGGGTTTGGATAATAGGTTTTACGCCAAAGCGTTTCGTAAGTTGCCAGATTATTTGGCGGAGTTTGAAGCAAATAATAACCGCTTTCTCCTTCGTGATTTCCCTGACAGAAAAAGAAAGGTATGGAATGACAGACATTGCCTAAAATCGGACGATTGTCGAGCATAAGCTGTTGAACCTGAGCACTTGTACGAGTCAAATTGGTTGTTTTATCCACATGATCATCGCCAAAAGTATCACCTAGGTCAATCATAAAATCAGCGGCATCATTTAGTTGGTTATTCAGGCAAATATTCCAGAGCGGATGATATCCTTTTGGATCATAAGGATGAGGGTCGGCTTCGATGGTAAAAACAAACGGACTTCCTTTTTTACGTTGTGTAATGAAATGATGTTCTGCACCGGCCAGATAAGTAGCAGTTCCGACTTTACGGTAGCGGGTTCGGTAATAATATCGGGTCTCAGCAGTCAATCCGCTAATTTTAGAAACTACAGGTTGCCCAACAACACTTGTCACAACAGGAGTGGAAAGTATGTAATTCCCACTCACAACGCCATATTCGATATAAGTATCAACCTGTGAATCAAACAGAATACTGGCCGTTATCGACGTATCTGTTGGGCGACCGAGTAT
>CAIYOZ010000293.1 GCA_903927945.1 uncultured Bacteroidales bacterium
GGTGTGGGTATTTTCAGAAAAGTAACAGGCGAAGAAAAGTTTCTGAATCTGGCTGTAATCAAAGCGCTTATATGGATGGAATATCAAAGTCCGTCCGACCGCTATCTGGTGGCACAACAACCCACCAGCGACTGGCGCGACGAGCAATGGGTAACCGGTTACGGTTTGTTTGTCAACACGATTGTGTACAGTTATCTTCGATTGTTAGGACGGAATGAAAGAGCCGAAAGCGTACATCGCGAAATGAGCCGGTTTACCATTACCGGTGGAACTATTCATCATCATGTTCACGAAGGCCTGGTGGTAAAACACAAACCGTATTACGCTTTTTGGTCATACAAAGTTCACAGCAGCGAACGGTTCGATTTGCTTGGAAACAGTCTGGCTATTTTGTCGGGTATTGCTTCGCAAACCAGAGCCGATGAGATGGTTTCGTGGATTGAAGAAGAATGTTCGGCTATGCATCATCGGGGCGAACTGGCTGTCAATTTACCTCCGAATTTCTTTCCATACATTAACCCCGAAGATCCCGACTGGCATCCGCGATATGCTGAGTTTAATAATCCGGGTGAGTATCACAACGGTGGAATCTGGCCATTTATCTGCGGTTTTTATGTGGCAGCTTTAGTGGCAGCAAAACGATATACACTTGCGCGGGAAAAACTGGTGGCATTGACTCACCTTATAAAATTATCAGTCTCGGGGAATGTTGAATTCGGGTTTAATGAATGGATAAAAGCTCAGGACGGCAGGCCAATGGGACAAGACTGGCAAACCTGGAGTGCAGCACTATATCTCTATGCAGCCAAATGTGTGGAAGCCGAGAGTACCCCTTTTTTTAATGATATCAGGAGTTTTACAGAAGAAGCAGAAATTGAAAAAACAACAACGGACGAGAACCTATGAATATTGCAAGTTATTTAATGAATAGTGTAATAACTTACTTAATTATATTCTGACCTTTGAGGTGCTATGAAAATTTATTTATAGTTTAAAATAATAGTATAATGAAATCAAATGAAGTTTTACAAAGAGACGTTCAGGATGCCATTAAATGGGAACTATCACTGAATGCTGCCGAAATTGGTGTTATAGTAAAAGATGGCATGGTAACGCTCACCGGAACAGTTGACACCTATTCTAAAAAAGAAGAAGCTGAAAAAGCAACCAAGAAAGTGGCAGGTGTAAAAGCTGTAATCGAAGAAATTCAGGTGAAATCATGTAACTGCGAAAAAAGAACTGATGAAGAAATAGCTGCTGAAGTATTGAATGCATTGAAATGGAGTTGGCGTATTCCGAATGATAAAATACAGGTAAAAGTCGAAAGGGGCTGGGTTACACTAACCGGTGAACTTGATTGGAATTCACAGAAACAAGCAGCAAGAAAAGCAATATCTAATATTAGTGATGTTAAGTGGATTACGAATAATATTACTATTAAATCAGAAACAGCTGCAAGGGTTGAGAAAGAAGATATAGAAAACGCATTAAAACGTAACTGGACGCTGGAAAATAAAAATATCAGGGTAAGTGTTGCGGATAATAATGTAACATTAACCGGAACCGTTCATTCGTTGTATCAAAAGGACGAAGCTTCCTTAATTGCATGGAATGCACCCGGTATCTTTAATGTAGATAATCA
>CAIYOZ010000294.1 GCA_903927945.1 uncultured Bacteroidales bacterium
ATTTAAGGAATAAGAGGTGAGTATTTGAGTTTAAAGTTTAGTTATTGAGGTGGACAGGCAGAAATACAGTCGGTAGTATCAGGACGATACAGAGCTTATAGATCGAAATTAATAGATTATTTTTTTTGATAATTGTAGTGTTTTCCATTCAAGAATGGACAGTCCTGTTTTTGCCTGAATGGCACGCTTAAGTGAATTGACTGAACCAAAGCCACAACTCTCGGCCAGTACTTCATTTGAAAGGTTTTGATTTTCATGAATCACACGCTCTAATTCTTCCAGGCGGAAACCATTGACAAACGAGCAAAAGTTCTGGTTGTATTGCTGGTTTATGAGCCCCGAGATATAGGTCCGATTCGTACCCACTGCCTGGACTATATCCATGATGTTCAACTGGCTGTCGAGATATATTTTATTTACTTCGAATTCCATTAATACTTTGAGCATAATTTTCTTTTGTCCCCCCGCCAGTTTGATAACTAATGGCATGGGTTCCGTTTGATTAATTTCAATCTCAGTATCGAACATCGGGTTAATGGGCTTTTGTTTGATACCCATATAGCCGATGATATACAACATGACTGAAAAAATAGTCCACCCGACATAAATAAGACTTGATTGTGTCATTAAATACGACCTGCCCAGACCAGTAAAGATAAATGCAGCAATACCCATCACAATGATGGAATAATTCAATAATTTTGCATTGTTGTATTTTCCATCCTGTAAATCAGAATAAAACTGTTCGGCTTTTTTACCATATTTTTGGATCAGCAAATGATTTCCGATCACTGTAACAACCACCTGGACGATGTAGGTAAGCCGGATGATGAACCGCATGATACTTAGGAAATGGATGGAGGATGAATCCGGATAAGCGTTCTCGTTGAAGAGCCATGTCCTGAATTCAACAGCTGGTGCTAGAAGTACACCCACTCCATATAAAACATATAATAAAGTGGGGATCGCAAAGTATCGTCCATGAACACGGAATGTGAACTTCTCGTCCACCGTAAGTAATCGGAAATAAATGTAATAAGCCGGAAAAACAAGCAATGATGCGAATTGTAACACAACGTCAAAATACGGGTAAATATCCCGTTGAGTTGTAAAATAAAAGAGATAGGAAAGGAAAATAAGAAGTGGAAGAAGCATAAACCACGCCAGGAACAAGCGTGGATTACTGTATCTTTTCGAATGTCCTGCCAAACTGATTGACCACAGCAGGGTAACAAATACAGGAGATGTGAGCAGTATTGTTCGTAACATAACTTATTTATAGTTCCTTGGTTATACGGGTTTTAATTGACTTACGATAATTTGGTTTTTCCATTCGGGTATTGACAAACCTGTTTTGGAAGAAATGGCACGTTTCATAGATACAACAGAACCAAAACCGGCACTTTCTGCCAGCACTTCATTGGATGCATCATCGCTTTCATGTAGAATTCGTTCTAATTCATTCATACGATACCCATTTACAAAAGCACAGAAGTTTTGATTGTACTCCTGATTAATCATTGACGATAGATAAGTTCGGTTCGTCCCAACTAATCGCTTAATATCCATGATGGTAAGTTCACTATTGAGATAAATTTTATTTATCTCAAATTCAACCAACATCTTTTTAAGTATTTTCTTTTGATCAGCATTTATTTCAGCACCAAAATTTTCATCCGTTGGACTATCTAATTCTATTTCAAAGGTGGGATTAATTGATTTCTGACGATAGCCCATATACCCCATCAAATAATAATCAATGGCATACAAGATAGAGTAGAAAATCAACTTATTTGTGGTTATATGCATTAAATCAATGGCAGTAATCACATGTATCAGACAAGTGATTATTACCAGAAGGTTCAATATTTTAGCATTATTATATTTCCCATCCGACATATTTGAATAAAACTGCTCTGCTCTGTCACTGTATTTTTTTAAAAGCAATGTGTTTTTTACAAGATAGAATATGGCCTGAAGCTCTACTGAGGAAAGGATAATTAAGCGCAACAGTTTAAGCAATCGTATTTGTGGAACATTTTGGAAAGCATTCCTGTCGAATAGCCATACTTTATACTCAGCAAATGGAGTGCAAAATACAGCAACAAAATAGACAATACCCAATACTAAGGGAAGAATCAAATACCTATAATGAGCTTTCCATGTGAATTTTTCGTCAACAGTCAGAAGCCTGAAATAAATATGGTATAATGGGAATCCAAAGGTGCCGGCAAACAAATAGGGAATATCAAAATATACATAGAGTTGTGGTAGTGGTTGTAGTTGGCAAAATCTGGAAATATTTAGAAGTACAAACAAAAACATTAATTTGGCTAAAAATGAACGTGGGGTGGAATGCGTGTCTTTTTGGCCATTCAGTAGAATGACCCAAAAGATGGTGACGTAGAGGGGTGATAAAAGAGCAAAAGTTAAGAACATAATAAACGAGAAATTATATATTAACTCCTAATCCGGACTTGCAGAGCTTCATTAGCAAGCACAAAATAGAAAAAAATGTAAACAAACAAAATTTATCTTGGGTTTTGAGTAATAAGACCTCCACTGGCATCAATTTCAGCTTGCGGCACCGGCAACAGATTACAAGTTGCGGGTATAAATGTACCTTTTGGCACAAATGCTGTTGCTGCTTTGCCTGTACGAACCATGTCCCAATAGTGACGACCTTCTCCACCAAATTCAAGGCGACGTTCCAACATAATATCATCAAACAAGGCAATACCTGTACTGGTTTTGTCAGCTAAATGGACACGTGTTCTTACTTTATTCAGATAAGTGCGGGCTTCGTCTTCACCATCTCCGGATGTTGGATGCATTGCACATGCTTCGGCATAATTCAAATATACTTCGGGTAGCCGGATTAAACGAAAGTTTGTTGCGTTATTACTGCGCAACAGAGAGCGTTGAGCAGGTTTCAAATAGAATTTTTCATTATAATAACCGGTTCGGTTACGCACTAATTTTGCAAAGTCACTGGCCGACTCCCACACTCGCAAGCTGTCTTCGGTAAGCAAGGTAGCGTGTTTACGTATGCTGTCGCCTTCACTCATATAGGCCTTTGCCAGTAAGGCGGTAGGTTGATTATAACCATAGCCATACGTTGTTCCACTTGGCATCATCAGAAGTACCTGAAAGTTGCCATTATTATCCAGGTAAGTTACACTTGCTCCACTGGGAGAATCATATTGTGTAATTTCGAGGATTGACTCAGAACAATGTTCACCACTTAGTTTAAACACATCGGCATAGTTGCTAACTAAACTATAATCTGTTTCAGCAAAGACGGCTTTCGAAGCTATTTTACAATCATCGTATTTTTTCTCGTAGAGGTATACCCTAGAAAGCAGGGCATTTGCAGCTGCTTTTGTTATCCTACCTGCATCGGTTGCCAGGTTTAATGTAGATTTTGCAGGCAGGAAGTCAGCTGCTGCTATCAAATCTTTTTCTATCTGAGCATATACCTGGTCTACGGGTGTTCGTGTGAGCCTTATATCATCGATGGTGGGTGTTTTTGTCATTAATGGAACATCTCCAAAAGCAATGACCAATTCATGGTAGTAATACGCACGAAGAAACAAGGCTTCACCTAAAAGCCGATTCTTGTTTTGAATTTTAAACAAAGTATCATCCATTTTTGAAATTCCATCAATAGCTTGATTTGCTTTATTCACTCCCCTGAATAGTATTCGCCAACGATCTAATATGCGTGGATTATCGGCAGGATAGTTATACGATTCCATGGGTGCAAATGTTTGAACATCATCATCGCTGCCGCTGTAAGTAGCATCTTCCGATAAAACATCGCCAAAGCACCAGATAGTCACCGTGTAACGGTAGTCTTTCAAATCGGAATACGCTGCTACAACCGACTGAAATGCATCATTCTCTGTAACAAAGTAATTATCTGTTGTTAATGTTCCCAGTTTGGTCTTATTTAAAAAATCATCAGAACAACCGTAAAATAAAGTGGCTGCTATGATTACTCCTAATATATTCAATCTCATTTTCTTTATCCTTTAGAATGTAATACTGATACCACCTACAATTGTTTTGGGTTGAGGATATGTTCCCAAATCAACACCTCTGCTTAATGTGTTATCCGAAGTGAGTTGTCCTACTTCCGGGTCAGCTCCTGAATACCTGGTAAATGTAAACAGATTATCACTCGAAACGTAAATCCTCAAGCTGGTCATGTATAACTTATGAGCAATTGCCTTTGTCAAGCTATAACCAATTTGCAGGGTCTTCATTCGCAGGTACGAGCCATCTTCAACATACCGATCAGAAATGCGCAGGTTGTCATTTTTATCATTCCCATTCAATCGTGGCATGTTGGTATGGGTGTTAGTCGGAGTCCAGTAGTTTAATACATCCACCGATTTTTGAGTAACATCAGCTTCACTATAGGTATAATAACGCATGGCGTTGAAAATGTCGTTTCCATAAGATCCTTCAAAATTGGCAGAAATATCAAAACCTTTGTATTCCATGTTTAGATTAAATCCATAGTAGAATTTTGGAATAGGATTGCCGATGATCGTCTTATCCGATTCATTTAAAACGCCATTTCCATCGTTATCCACAAAAACTACATCTCCCAAACCCGCATTGGGTTGGCGCTTTCTGACATCAAGTAATTGTTCCTGTGTTTGTACCAATCCATTGGTTTTGTATCCCCAAAACGCACCAATCGGAG